>JAYTEI010000044.1:0-9631 GCA_043735445.1 Akkermansiaceae bacterium
AATTTCTCCACCGCCTTCATCAGCCCCATGTTGCCTTCTTGAATCAAGTCGAGGAATGACAGCCCACGATTTGTATATTTCTTGGCGATAGAAATTACCAATCGCAGGTTAGCCTCGACCATCTCAGTTTTCGCCTTGAGTGCTTCCTTTAGCCAGTGGCGGAGATGCTTGTTAGCCTCTTCAAAAGTTTCTAAAGTATGCCATGTGCGCTGTTGGACTTCGCGGAGTTTAGTGAGGAATTCCTTGTCATCAGGATCGGTCTGGAGCTTGCGACTGTACTTCCAAAACTTCTGCATGTATTCATCCACTTGCTCACAGAAGTCTTCGACAACTTTCTGTTTATAATAGAAGCGAGTGAACACGCGATTAAGCGTTTGGATGTTCTTGTTAAAGTCTTCTTCTAGCTTCTTCTTGCCGCGCGGATTCTTGGCAGATAGCTGGCGGAATAAGTCATCATTCTCGTGGTGCAGCACCTTGAGTTGATCGCAAAGTTTCGGCAGACCCTTCATATAGCGCTCACGCGACTCGATCTTCTTATCGAGGATCACGCGGTCGAAGCGCTCCTTGCCTTTGTTTAGCTTCTCGGCCAATTCCAAATAGGAGTCAGTGACGAAACCGAATAGATGTAGATGTTTGGCCACCTCGATTTCGGCGTCCTCGATGCGCTTGGAAATTTCCACTTCCTGCTCGCGAGTGAGCAAGGGCACTTGGCCCATTTGCTTGAGATACATCCGCACCGGGTCATCGAGGATGTCGAGTTTCTGGTCGGCCTTGACGTCTTCCTCGTCGCCGTCGCCTTCGTCGCGCTTCTTGTCCTTGTAGCGGTCCACCTCGGAGGCGTCGATGATGTCGAACTCCATGTTGCGAAGGCGCTCCATGATGGCCTCGACATCATCTGGATCTACCAGATCGTTAGGGAGGATCTCGTTGATGTCGTCATAGGTCAGGTAGTCCTGCTCCTTGGCGAGCTTGATGAGTTCACGGATTTTCTCCTGGATTTCCGGGGTGTCGATCCGGCGTTTCGCCACATCAGGAACCTTGGCGATGGCCTTGGACTCGACCGAATCTTTCTTGGATTTGGGCTTGGCCTCGACCACCGGTTTTGCCGGAGCCTTCGCGACGACCTTCGTCGGCGGCTTCACGGCTGGCTTGGAAATCACTTTGGGCGGAGGCACCACCACGAGGGGTTTTTTAAACTTGGCGTGCTTGGGATCCTCCTTGGGTGTGGCCGTTTTGGGAACCTTGACTTGAGGTTTTACGACGGGTTTTTTGGACGAATCTTTGGATGAAGACATGGAATAAATACGCTGGAGTCAAAAAATAGGATACACCCCACCTAGCCTAGGGGCGTCGTGAAAAATCGCGGGCGGGGCGGAATGAAGAGGTGAAGGGATGGCAGGTCAAGACCTTTCTTTGAATTGAATTTCGTGGGAAAAATCCCGAATCCACGGGTCTCCGCCGGGCCACCAAACGGTGGCAAGCGAGCTTCTTCAGATTTCCAGTTTCAAATCCCGGTGGGAGACCCTAGGTTCCCGCCGCGCACATGATCACCATCACCCCCAAAGCCGTCGAGGAACTTGGCAAGCTGTTGTCGAGCCGGGCGAAATCCGCCCAATCCGGCCTTCGCCTCGCGGTCCGCCGCGGTGGCTGCGCCGGCTGGCAGTATGAAATGAACGTGGCCGATCCCGAGCCGGGCGATGCGGTGGTGGAATCTGGTGCCGCCCGCGTGATCGTCTCGGCTGATAGTTTCGACCGGCTGCGGGGTTGCGAAATCGACTACTCAGACGACCTAACCGACGCCGGTTTTAAGATTCACAACCCTCAAGCTGCGCGGTCTTGCGGCTGCGGCACCTCGTTCGAGACCACCGACGAAGCACCCGGCACCCACGCGGTGGCGGACGGCGAAGCGTGCGGCACCCCCTGAAACTAACAGTCGTGCCCCGCACCGTCGAAGAGCCACCACCGCGCCGGCCCGCCTATTTCTGGTGGTTGTTAGCCAATGCCTTGGCGTTGTGCTTCGCCGTCGTCAGTTGGGCGGTCTGCTTGGATATTTTTGGCAACCCGGAGGTGCCTCGAAACTATCAGATCCTCGGCAAGCTGGGGCGACTGCCGGTTTTGAAAAAGTATCCGCTGACCGATGTTCCGGATGGCAATGCCCTCGCGCCTAAGGAACTTTACAAACGCTATTTCGGCTACAGCGAGGAGCAGCGGCTGCGCGCGAACACGCTGCTGATGCGCAATTACCTCACCAATTTCGACCGCCCGCTGCTGCTGACTTATGTCGAGGGCGACTATCAGATCGAGACGGCTCGGAAAATGGGATCCAAGGATTTTTTGGATCCTGGCATCGTCGTCCGGGCGCAAGCGCTGGTGAAGCCGGACGATTTCACCAAGCCGATGCCCTATCCGGTTTTCATCGAGTATGTCTTCCCCACACCGCAAGCCGAGGCGGCAGCTTTCTTCAAACCCGGCGATCTCCTAGTCGTCAAAAAAAGCCCGAACTGCGCCGCCGTGGTTCACATCGACAAGATCGTCCGCGACGACGAACCGGCGCTGTTGCTGACCGTCATCCCGATCGCCTACACGTCCTATCAGCTTGGCGATACCGGCTCGTTCCAGATCGAGCCACCCGCCAAATTGCGTCCGAATGCGGGCTTCCCGGTGCTCAAGCGTTAGTTCGCGGGCGGCCGTTGGAACACCATGAAATGCTGCCATGGCAGCTCGCGGCGGTTCGACACGAAGCGCAAACCCGCCGCCTCAAACTCCAATTTTGCCTGCGCCTCGGTCATCTTGTGAAGCGGCTTGATCGGCACCGCTGGATCCTCTCCGCGGAACTCCAGAAGGAAAACTCGCCCGCCTGGTTTCAATGCTCTAACCAGCGATGCTAACATTTCCGCCGGCTGGGAGAACTCATGATAGGCATCGACCAACAGCGCGGCATCGAGTGATGCGGCGGGCAGTTTCAAGTCGTCGATGGCACCGAGGTGCGGGACCACGTTGGTGATTTTTAATTCAGCCGTGCGCTGTTTGAGGAAGACTAACATCTCCGGCTGGATGTCGATGGCCATCACCGTGCCCTGCGGAATCTTGGGGGAAATCCGGAAGGAGTAGTAACCGGATCCCGCGCCGATGTCTGCGATGACGGCGTCGGGCGCGAGCTTCAGCGCATTGATCGCCTTGGTGGGTGCTTCTTCTTTTTCGCGCTCGTCGCGTTCCAGCCAACCGATCGCCGGATGGCCCATCACCTTGGCAATCTCGCGGCCATGGAAAAATTTGCCGATGCCGTCCGGCGATGCTTTGCCCTCCGTGTAGAAGGTCACGGCGGGCTTGGGGCCCGCCACCACCGGGGCGGGGAAGGGTGGTTCCGCTTGCCCTTGGATGAGGCCGCCGAGACCCGCGGAAAGAGCGATGATGATTGCGGTGTTAGGAAGGTATTTCATGGAGCGCGGTAGTTGGAGCCTCAGTCTCGCGGTCGTCGCGGTTCAGCGTGCAACGCTCGAAGTCCATCTGCAAACCTAACCGAAATGACGGCTTGCACGGGTTTCGGCGGGATGGGGCGCTGACTTTAGTCGGCGTGTTTCGAGCGGCTGACTTGTGGGGGGGTGAAAAAGGAGAGGGAACACGCCGACTAAAGTCAGCGCTCCGTAAGAAGAACCCCGGCAAGGGCGTTGCCCTGGGCTGTCGAAGTTCGCCCAGCCGGGGCTGAAGATTCGGGTGCGCCTTTTTACGCGCCCTCCACCAGCTTGATCTCTTCCTCCGTCAGTCCGTAGAGGTCATAGACGAGGCGGTCGATCTGGCAGTCCGTGGCCGTGATCTGGCGGTCCAGCGCGGTTTGCTCGTGCGGGGTTTTCACCAACGCACGCTGCCGGTGCAGGTCCAGCATCTTCTCCACCAGCGCGACGATGCGGTCGTGCGCGGGTGACTTGCCTTTCACTTCTGGCAGAGCGATATCCTTGATGTATTGGCGATTGAGTGCGATGTAGCCGCCGCGAAAGGCGCTGCTGGTTTTCTTGAGGAAGTATGTAGTTAGGCGTGAATTGAGAATACCGAGCAGGAACAACGGTGACCAATCAAGTTCCGCATTGAGCACGATGCCGTAACCACTGCCACCGTCGTGAAGCCCGTGCCGGTAATGGCGGGAATCCGGTTTTCGCCCGACGCGGTGTGGCAGATCGAAGCTACTGCGCCCATTGGCGGCACAGCGGTGAATTTGCACAAAGGTGGCATCCTCCAATTGATCCATGGGCAAGTCAGCATTTCGTCAGATCCCGGAGTTTCGGCGTTGATTGAAGGACCGTCCACTTTGACGTTTGTCTCGCGGGAATCCCTCCACCTGGCGGAAGGGCGCGGGCGCTTCCGGGTGGAAAAATCCGGCGTCAAATTGGAAGTGACCACCGCTGCGATGTCGGCGGTGGATCTGGGGACTGAGTTTGGAGTCGAGACTCGCCGCGATCTTCCCGCTGAGCTGCACGTCCTCGACGGAAAAGCTAGAATGCGCATCAACGGCAACCGCGAAGGTGAAATTCTAACCACCGGCGAGGCTGGACGGGTCTTGGGGACGGATGGCATTGAGCGCTTCCCAGCCGACGGAAATCGTTTTGCGACGAGCCTGAGTGAGTTCGAAACCATCGTGAGTGGCCCGTTCGTCAAGGCCGACTGGCGGGTGGATTATGGCAATCCTTCGATTACACAGGATCGCATCGAAGGGGTGAATTACTCGGTATTCCGGCGGCGGCCCAAGCCTCAGCCGGACGAAAGTATGCCGGTGCTCCTCGCAACCCTCGATGTGGAACGTCCATCAAATGGCGACTTCCACACCGACGGTTGGGCAGGCATGAGTTTCTTCAGCAAAGGCACCGAACTGTTATTTTTCGGCGACTCATACGGCCCGGAGCGCACTTGGTCGCTTGATGTGAAGCAGCGGATTCCGGTGATCCTGCCCGGCAACCCCGTGCTAGGCCCACGGAAGGTGACCCTCCGCTACGACCGCAAAACCGGCGACGTTAGTTTGCACCAAGGAAGCGTTCCTCTGGACCCCGCCTTCTGCTCCGGCAAGCTGCCTGCGGGAGTGACCTTCGATGAAATTCGCCTCGCGGCCTCGTCAAGCGCCGCTTTGACCGTGAAGTCGCTGGTGATCCTCAGCGGCGGTGGCTAACACCGGAGTGGCCCCAAGATCGAACCACGGCGACGGCTCGCGCTGGCACGCGCAATGAAGCTCGACGTGGCCGTGGCCGAGTTCCGATAGACACTCGCGCAGACTCGCGAGGATGATCTCCGGCGAGTTGCAATCCGAGCTCAAATGGCCCAGCACCACCCGCCCCAGCGCGGGGTGGGCGATGTCCCGGATCAAGTCGGTGACCTGGCTGTTGGACAAATGGCCGTGACGCGAGCTGATCCGTTGCTTGATCGACCATGGGCGCTTGGTGTCGGCTTCTAGCAGGTCTTCATCGTAGTTGGCCTCCACAAAAATCCCGTCCAGCCCGCGCAGCCGTTCGGTCATGCTGCGAGTCACGAAACCGGCGTCTGATAGAAACCCCAGCCGCCGCGTGTCATGGCCCACCACGAAGCCCACCGGGTCCACCGCGTCATGCTGGATCGCGAAGGTCTCCACCGCGATCCCGCCGATGGCAAACACCTGACCTGCTTCGAAAAATTTCCACGTCCCGCCTTCGATCCCGGCCTCCCGCACCACTCTCGCGGTGGCTGCCGTCGTGAACACCGGCACGGGATTTTGTTTGAGGAAAATTTTGAGCCCGCGGACGTGGTCGCCGTGCTCGTGGGTGAGTAAAATTCCATCAAGCGACGCCGGATCGACTCCGACTTGGTGCAGCCGCAGTGACAATTGTTTTGCGCTCAATCCCGCGTCGATCATCAGCCGCAGCCCGCCGCACTCGACGACCGCCGCATTTCCCGCACTGCCACTTCCTAACACCGCAAATCGAATCACTCAGCCACGATGTGGCGTCGGGGAAATGGAAGCAAGGAAGACCTTGCGGGGCACTCCTTCATTGGAAGGGGGAAAAAGAAAACCGCTGTGCCGTCCTTGGCGCTGTGAGCCACGTTCCGTAAACTCTATAAGTGGGGTCGTCCGGCGCTTTTCAGTCTTCCTAAAAAGGCATGACATCGTTCGCCGGGTAATGACCCCGGTTCAATCATATCGGTTCGGGCCAGCTACCAAATTAGTCGTACACAGCAGTCGCACGCAGACTAGTCATCCGCCACTGCCCCGCAATCCAAAACATAAAAAAGAATGTGCTTTTCAAATCCATTTTCATCACTCCCAAATCGCGATTTTTCTCCATCACTCGCCGTTGCAAATGTTAGCCATTCAGTCATGAAATTCGTTTGCCTATTGTGTGGCATCAGCACCCTTGCCCACGCCGCTCCGCCTGATGCTGACGAAGCTGCCTATCCGGCGATTGAGCGCTTCGTCGAAGTGCTAGAAACCGTCCGCAAGCGCCACCCGGATGTGGACCGGCTGGGATATGATCGGTTAGTCAATCACGCGCTCGAAGGGATGCTCGCCAGCCTCGATCCGCACTCGTCATTTATCCATCCAGAGATGGCCAAGCAGATGCAGGATCACAAAGATCTCAACCCGGAGTCGCCCTCGCTCGGACTCACGCTCGGCTTGCGCGATGATGGTCCTTACATCGCGGCGGTCTCGCCGTTAGGTGCGGCCGCCGTGGCCGGGGTGCTGCCAGGTTCGAGCTTGTTAGAAATCGATGGCCGTAAAACTCAGGGGGTGGACTTCGCTGATTTGGCCGGACCCTTGCGCCGCGCGGCGGGCGAGACCACGCGGCTACTGCTCAAGTCGCCAGCCGCGCCCCGGCCGTTCGAGGTAGCGCTGGTCCATCGCGTGGTGGCGCAGCGCTCCGTCGCCGAGGCGAGAATCTGGGCCAAGGAAACCGGCCTCGGCTACGTCCGCCTCGCGACTTTCGGCAATGGTTGCGCCCGTGAAATGGAGGCCGCACTCGACGAACTCGAAGACAGCGGCATGAAGTCGCTGATCTGCGACCTCCGCGAAAACGGCGGCGGCGACTTGGCGGAAACTGTGAAAATTCTCGGGCTGTTTCTGCCGCCTAACACCGCCGTCGTCACCACCCGCGGGCGGGAAGGGGAGTCCGCCGAGCCGTTGAAAACACCCGACCGCCAGCGCCGGCGGCGGGACTATCCGCTGGTGGTGCTGCTCGACCGGATGTCCGCCTCCGCTTCAGAACTCACAGCCGGTGCGCTCCAAGATCTCAAGCGGGCCACCGTCGTCGGTGAGGTGAGTTATGGCAAAGGCTCCGTGCAAAACATCATCCCACTGGGCGGCGGCACCGCGTTGCGTCTAACCATCGCCACCTACCACACGCCCTCGGGAAATACGCCGCACCGCAAGGGGATCACCCCGGATGTGGCGGTGGTGATCGACGAGGCAAGCCGTGCGCTTTTCGCGAAGCGCTGCCAACTCGAGTCTCTATCACCCGACGAGCGCAAGGTCATTGATGCATGGGCCGATCCAGTGATGGCAGCCGCGATTGCGGCTCTCGTAAAGTAGCGGATAGAGTCCGCTGTCTTTAAGGATTCTAACACCAAGGGTGTTGTGTCCTCCAGCCCAGGGTTGGTGTGTGGGACGAACGCCTACCCTGGGTAGCTTTTCAATGACCCGAACCGCAAAGCGGTTCTGGACTTCCAGTCTGGGTGGGCTGCACCCATTCAATCGCTCGACCCGCCCCCGCCGGAACTCCGTTGGAGTTCATAATTTGGATAAACTCTCTCCCCGGGGTAGCCGTGAACGGCAACCCCGGGCTGAAGGACGCAACACCGTTGGTGTTTGGGAAAACTAACCGGCGTGGCAGATGATTTCTTAGCGGGTTTAAATCTCCATTAACTTCAAATTTCGCTTCCCACGACCATCAGCGCGATGAAGCCCACGAACAGGGCGATCAGCAACAACCAGCGCCACCAAGCGACCGTCTGATGGGTGACGGTGAACCCGCCGTCCCGATCCCACCAAGTGATAGAGTCTCTGGTTAGGCGGTTATAGGAAGTGATACTCGTGAAAAGCGCGATGATCGGAACCCCCAATCCTTGACCACGCAGCCAGACTGAAAACGTCCTGCGCAGGGCGCGCTGATAACTTAGTTTTGTGCCATCGTTGTTTCTCACCCGCACTCGGAGCAGCGCTTTGAATGGCGTGGTTCCCACTGCCGCAAACATCATGGGTTCAACGAAATTGTAGCCGAGCAGCAGCAGAATTCCGAGGAGCGTGTCGTTCATTTCCTCGAACTCAGGCCAAATCACCACGCCTACCGCCCCGAAGATTACGGCGAATAGCAGGAAATCAAAGATTCTCGCCCAATATCTAACCCATGGCCGCACTTGCGGACCTGAGGGTAGATAACCGCTCCAGTCAGTTTCGTTTCCCGAGTCGAAGGTGGGGGAAGCGTAGGGCGAGGGTTGGAACTCGCCGATCGAATTGGCGGGCTTCCAATCCGGCATTCCCTCACACCAGACCAGCGTCTCTGCTAGAATCGTGCGGCTCGCTAGCAGGGACTTGATTTCCTCCGCCGTCACTGGGCCGCGCTGTTCGCCGGAGTCGTTGTAATGCCACGGTTCCATGCGGGCAATTGTTGCTAGAAATCGCGATCAAGCCAGCTCTGCTTGCGTGCCGCGCCCATTCTTCAACTCTCCCCAGCGAGCGGCAGCTTGAGGCTGAAGCTGGCTCCTCCCCAGCGGCTTTTCTCGTAGCTGACGCTGCCGTGCATGGCGCTGATGAGTTCTCGGACGATGTACAATCCCAGCCCGGTCGAGTCCTCGCCGCCGGTGGGGCGGGCATTGAGGCGGGTGAATTTCTGGAACATCGAGGCGATTTCATCCGCCTGGAATCCCGGGCCTTGGTCGTCGATCCGGAATTCCCCGTGGCGATCTGCGGGAGCGACTTGGATGCGCACGCTGGCTCCTTTGGGAGAAAACTTGATGGCGTTAGAAATTAGATTTTCGAGGCAGCAGCGCAGCGAGTTGTCCTCGCCGAGGACGATCACGCTGTGCTCTGGGAGGCGGAGGTCGAGTTGGATGTCCTTGCTGCGGACGTGCTGCTCGAAGATTCTGAGCGCTTTGAGCGCGTTCTCCTTCAGGCAGACCGGCTCCTTGCGGATGTTCGTTTTCACCGCGTCGAGGGTCGGCGTGGCTAACAGGTTGGCGATGATTTTAAAGGCCCGGCTGGCAGAGTCCTTGATGCTTCCGACAAGGATGTCCTGCTTAGGATCTGCGCCGGTGGACCTCTCGGCGAGCATCATGGCGGCGAACTGGATGCCATTGAGCGGGTTCTTCAAATCGTGCGCGACGATTTCTAGCAGCCGATTTTTCTCCGCGATCATCTCGGCGAGTCGGCGGCGGATTTTCTGGAGATTCGAGTGGAGGTCCACTCGGGCGAGCAGCTCGGGGCCGTGGAAGGGCTTGGTGATGTAGTCCACGCCGCCGTTTTGGAGGGCGGCGATGACGAAGCTTTTGTCGGCGGCGGCGGAGAGGAAAATGAGCGGGATGTCGCGGGTTTCCGGGTCGGCTTGGAGGATGCGACATAGCTCGAAGCCAGTCATCCCGGGCATCATCACGTCTAGCAGGATGAGGTCGGGTTTGACGGCTG
>JAYTEI010000045.1:0-9620 GCA_043735445.1 Akkermansiaceae bacterium
AGCGTGCCGATCAGGCGCAGGGTGTGTTTCTCGATGTTATAAGAGTTCGTTTTTACCTGCTCGCTGTGGTGCGAAGTCTGGGTCATTTGCACGTCCTGACCACCGGCGAGGGTATCGAGGGAAATTCGCGCCAGCGGCAAAGTGGTGGCCGCGATTTGCACCAAGCCGGGCGTCCAAGCCGGAATATCGTCGCGGAAACGGACGATCGGCGAGGACAGAATCAAGCCATCGCAGGGAGGATCGTTCGCCGGAGCCTCGCGCCAAGCATGGGCGGCGATGAGGGCACCCAAGCTCTCACCAAACCAGACGATTTTCGCACGAGGATGCTGCTCCTGCACCAGTTGGGTGAACGCGAACAAATCGCGATACCAGTCCTCGGGATCGCCGATATCGCCGCGCCGTTCGCGGATCGGGTCGCTGCCTTGGCCACGCACTTCGTAGGCGTAGAGTCCGGTGCGCGGCTGGTATTGAAGCAGGTGATTTCCCAGATTGGCGTAGTCGATAGACGCGCCGCAAAAACCGTGGATGCCGATGATCACCACGTCGGGCTCGGTTGTTTCCGCGATCCATTTCCGGTAGCCGAACGAGT
This sequence comes from Akkermansiaceae bacterium, assembly GCA_043735445.1. Taxonomy (GTDB): domain Bacteria; phylum Verrucomicrobiota; class Verrucomicrobiia; order Verrucomicrobiales; family Akkermansiaceae; genus Luteolibacter. The sequence continues at coordinate 590 of JAYTEI010000045.1, forward strand.
CGCTCTTGGCACTCGCCCCGTTAGTGTGATTCACCAGCGTGTATTGGGGGGCGCACGCGGCCAGCGCGCACACCGCCATGCAGGCGAGGATCCTGCGGAATTTATATACTGGCGGACGGGGCACGGCGGAAATTTCGCAGAATCTCAAAAAAGCGCAATCCCCGAACCGGCCGCCTAAATCCGCTAGATCTTGGCGAAATTTAAATTTCCATCCGGTCGGATTCGTATATCAACGCGATTGGTTTATGAAAACATTCCTTACCCTCCTCACGGCGACGTTGTTTATTCCGCTGCTAGCCACTGCGGCCCCCCGGCTGGTCGTTTCCACCCCCTCGCTGGTCCCTGAATCGCAGATCGACCTCGTGTTCGACTCGCCGGTCATCGCGACTTCAGAGCTTGGGAGAACCGTCGCTAACACCTGGTTAGACATCCAACCAGCGCTGCCCGGCAAGCTGCTGTGGAAGGCGGGAAACATCGCGCAGTTTATTCCGAGCCAAGCTCCCGCCATCGGCACGACTTACACGTTCTCGATCCCGCAAAACCTCGCCCATCTCGATCACTCCGCCGTTCCTGCCGGGAAATTCGCGACCCTCGCCAGCGAGCCATTCCGCATTGTCGCGGCCAACCCGCCCAACCGCTGGTCGGCGGACTACTCGCCTTCCACCAGCCCATGGCTGATTGTCTTCAACGACGCCGTCGATCCCACCGCGGCGGTGAATTACGCATCCTTCAGCTCAAGCACCGGCCAACGCGTCGCCGCCCGGCTCGCGCGGGCCACCATCGCCCGCGCGACGTACCTCGCAAACACCAACAAGCCTTGGGCGGCGCGCTTTCCTAACACACCCGCCGTGGAATCCGCCCCGGAAAGCGGCGTCCCTAACATCCTGATCGCCACCCCCGTTTCGCCGCTACCCGTCGGCGAGGGTTGGGCCGTCACCCTGCTCAAAGGTCTGCCTAACGGCTCAGCCACTGCCCGCACCGTGGAGGACAGTCGCTACGAAATCGGCAAGATCGAGCCTTTCCAAGTCGCTTCGATCAGTCCGCAAGTTTCCGCTGACGAACCGCGCAAAATCGTGATCGAGTTTAGCCAACCGCTCGCCGCATCCCTGCCGGTAGATTTCCTCGCAAAGTGCGTCGAAATCAGCCCGCGCCCGGAAAATCTCAGCGCCAAAATCGACGGTCGCCAGATCGAGCTAGCAGGAAATTTTGCCGACGCCGACAAATACACCGTCACCTTCAAGCCGCCGTTTCCCTCCAAGGCCGGCCTTGATCTCGCCGCCCCAGCCACCAAGGAAATCGTCTTCGAGCACCTCGATCCCGAACTCATCCTGCCGTCGGAAAATCAAGCTCAGCTCGCCAATGGCGGCCGCACCTACCGCGTCCAAACGGTCAATCTAACCAGCCTCCATGTCCGCATCAAGCAGCTCTCAGGCAGCGATCTCATCCGCGCCTATCAGGGCTACCGCAACTACACCGGCAGCGGCCACGATGGCGAATCCATCCAACCCGCCGCGCCGCTGCCCTATGCGCTGATCGCCGGTGAAACCCTTCTCGACAAAGAAATCCCGCTCGGAAATCCCGTCGATACTTCCAAGGAAATCACCCTGATTTGGGACGAACTCTTGCCCAAAAACCTCCGCAACACCGCCCTCTTCCTCGACATCACCGGCGTGTCTAACAAGGACAGCGGCAAGGAAGGTCGCCGGAATTCCCAAGCCCTCATCCAGCTCACAGACATCGGCCTTGCCTGGAAACTCACCGCCGCGGAAGCCTTGATCTATGCCTTCTCTTGCGACACCGGTGCGCCGCTTCCCGGCGTGAAAATCCAGCTCTACGGCGAGGACGCCGCCGCCCTCCAAGCTGCCACCACCGACGCCTCGGGACTTGCCACCGTGCCGCGCACCGATGCCGTCCGCCACCTCCACGCCTCGCTCGGCACGGATGGCTATCTAACCGCCTTCGACTCCACCCTCGACACCGTCGGCCTCTGGCATTTCCCGATCCGCTACTCGTGGAATAAATCTGCGGAAACCACCCGCAAGGCATTCCTCTTCACCGACCGCTCGCTCTATCGGCCCGGCGAAATTGTCCGCATGAAAGGCATCATCCGCAACCAGCGCGGCAATGCCATCGAGTTCACAAAACCCAGCCCAGCCCGCATCGTCATCGTCGATCCCACGGACAAGGAAATCCACTCCAGCCCGGTCACTCTATCAGCAAGCGGCTCCTTCGATTTCACCTACACCCTGCCCGTCGGCAAGACTGGCACCCACACCATCCGCCTCGAATTCCCCGAGGAACTCGCCCAAGCCGAAGCCCTCGAAGAGCAGTGGGAAAAACAGGAAGCTATTCTAGCAAGTGCCCGTTTCGAACTCCCGCTGCGCGTCGAAGAGTTCCGCCGCAATGCCTTCGAAGTCACCCAAACCATCGCCACCCCAGCACCCGGCGCAGCCTCGATCAGCGCGGATCTAACTGCGAAATACTATCAAGGCCAGCCAGTCGCCGCAGGAAAAGTGAAACACTTCAGCCGCGTCACCGCACAGAATCCTTACCCCGAGCGCTTCCGAGATTTCCTCTTTGGCAATCATCGCACCGACGACTGGACTTACTGGTATCACTACTTCGGCTACAGCTCGGAACAGGAGGAAGACTCCGGCAACGCCGCTTCGCAAATCCAAGGCGAGTCCCTGCTCTCCGCCGATGGCAAGGCCACCCTCAGCGTCGCCATCCCGCAGGCGGAATTCCCCACCACCCGAGAAGTCGTCATTTCCTCCGAAGTCACCGCTGCCAACAACCAAACTCTAACCTCCACGGCCACGACCACCGTGCATCCCGCGTCCGTTTACATCGGCGTCTCACGGGTCGATAGTCTGATCCGCGCGGGCGACTCTGTGCCGCTTAAAATCGTCGCCACTAACACCGCAGGCGAGCCCTTCACCGGGGCCATCAAAATTACCGCCACCCTCACCCGCGAGGTGAATTCCGCCGTGAAATCCCGCACTGACTCCGGTGCCACCACCACCCGCAATGACGTCACCGAGGAACTGGTCACCACCAGCGAACTCACCCTCGATCCTGCCGCATCCGCCGGCCAGGGCACTGCCTTCACCGTCACGCCGCGCTCTAACGGCCTGCATTTTCTAACTCTCCGTGGCAGCGATCCCGAGGGCCGCCCGTTCGCCACCGTCACCCACTTCACTGTCTATGGCACCGACGAATTTCCATGGCTCTACGAAGACGGCTTACGGGTGAAACTCGTCGCTGAGAAAAAATCCTACAAGCCCGGCGAGACCGCCCGCGTCCTCGTTCTATCACCCATCGAAGGCACCGCCCTCGTCACCGTGGAGCGGGAAAAAGTCCTCCGCTCGTTCCTTGTCCCGCTTAAGGCGAACAAGCCTGTCATCGAAATTCCCCTCACCGCCGAGGATGCACCTAACGCCTTTGTGTCCATCCTCATCATCAAGGGCGCGAAGGAGTCTGCCCGCGACCACAAACAACCCCAACTCCGGCTCGGCTATTGCGAACTCATCGTGGAAAACCTCCGCGATCAGCTTGCTGTTAGCATAGTTGCACCACCCACTTGCCGCCCCGGCGATGAGACTACTCTAACTGGCACCGTCACCCTCGCTAACGGCCAACCCGCCGCCGCCGCCGAGGTCACGCTTTACGCCGAAGACGAAGGCACCCTCGCCGTGATGGGTTACGAAACCCCGCAGCCGATGGGCTACTTCTACAAGCCCCGCAACCTTGAGGTGGACACCGGCACCTCCCTCGCCACCTTCATTTCCGAAGACCCGGAGATGCAGGATTTCAGCAACAAAGGCTTCTTCATCGGCGGCGGCGGCGACATGAGCAAACTCGCCGATCTCCTGCGGAAAAACTTCGATCCCTGCGCCACTTGGGCACCCGCGCTGCTCACCGATGCTCACGGAAATTTCAGCCACCGCCTCAAGTTCCCGGACACGCTCACCCGCTACCGCCTGATCGCCATCGCCCATCAAGACGCCGTGCGCTTCGGCCATGCCGAGTCAGCCATCGTTGTAAAAAAGGATCTGATGCTCGAAGCGAAAACCCCGCGTTTCGCCAACCAGTCGGACACCTTCAACGCGCAAGTCCTCGTCCAAAATGCCTCTAACTTCACCGGCACTTGGGAAATTAAATTTAGCACTGTTAGCGGCCCGGAAACTCCCTGCGCCTCGCCTCTCGGCTCCACCATTGAGTCCGTCACACTCGCTCCCGGCGCTTCCACCACCGTCATCTTTCCCACCCGTGCCGACAACATTGGTGAAGCCGTCCTCACCTTCCAGGCCACCCCCATTTCACTTGAAAAAACAGCTCTCACTCCCGCGCTCGCCCACACTCTATCAGACGCCGTCGAGTCCCGCTTCCCCGTCCAATACCCGATGCCGTTGCTCCGCCAGACCAAGCTCGTCACCCTCAACAAACCCGGCGTTAGATATAACCTCCGCGACTCACTCGACGCCCGGCTGCTAGACGGCAGCGGCGAGATCGACCTCGAGTTCTCCCGCTCTCCGCTGGTCGAAGCCGCAGGTTCCGTGGATTTCCTGCTCCACTATCCGTACGGCTGCGTCGAGCAGACCACCTCATCGCTCATCCCGTGGCTGACGGTGGCAGAACTCAGTCCCGTCATCCCGCGCTTCGCGAAATTGGATGAGAAAAAAGTCGCCGCCGCCATCCAAGCCGGAGCGGATCGGCTGCTCTCGATGCAACTCCCGGACGGCTCCTTCGCCTACTGGCCCGGCGGCAAGGAAGCCGTGCCATGGGCCACCGCCTATGCCGGCATGGGCCTCATGTTAGCTGCGGAAAAAGGCGCGAACGTCCCGGACTCCGCCATCAGGTCTCTCACCAAAAACCTCATCGAAAGCCTGCGCGGCATCGCCGCGGAAAAGTCCGCCTCCGCCTTGGAAAACCACGCCCGCGCGTTGTTCGTGCTCGCCCTCGGCGGCTCGCCGCAGGTAGCCTATCGGAACCTGCTCGTCGATCGCCTCGCCGAGCTAACGCCCAGCGCCCGCTGCCTGCTCGCCACCGCCATCACTGCCGAGGAGGAAGACAACCCGGCCAATCTAGCAGTCGCAAAATCCGTCCTTACCTCCACGCTTCCCTTCAAGCTCAAGAACGATGATTGGATGCCCTGGTCCGCCGACGATGCCTACAACCTCCTCGCTTGGCTCGCCGTCGATCCCGACGGACCCGAGGCCACGAAAGCCCTCGACCGCATGCTCCACGACCGCAATCCTTACGGCCATTGGCAGACCACTTGGGTCAACGGCTGGAGCCTCATGGCCATGGCCGCCTACGCGCAGCACGAAGATGTTAGCGATACCCCAGTGTCCCTCGCCTTTGAGGCCACCACCGGCACCGAGACCATCATTCTCACCGCAGAGCAACCCACTGCCATCCGCTCCTTCAAACTAACACCCGATCTCAAACTCGCCCTCAGCGCCAACCACAGCGCCTGCGTCCGCCTAAAACTCGCCGCCAAGCCGCAGATCACGCCCACCCAACCGGTCGCTAACAACGGCCTCTCCATCGACCGAAGCTACGAACGCATCAACCCCGACGGCACCGCCACTATCCTAACTGAACCTCAACTCGGCGACCTCATCCGTGTCTCACTCCGCGTCACCCTGCCCAAAGATCGCACTCGCTATCTTGTTATCGAAGACCCGCTGCCCGCTATTTTTGAAACCGTCAACACCGACTTCAAATCCCAGCGCGCCGCTGCCGGCCTAAACACCAGCGAGAACGATTGGCAAGTCAGCCACTCGGAACTCCGCAGCGACCGCGCCTCATTCTTCCTCGACGAAGTCTGGCGCAAAGGCACCTACACTCTAACTTACCTTGCCCGTTGCACCCTCACCGGCCAAGCTAGCGCCCCACCCGCCAAGGTCGAGTCGATGTATGATCCAGAAAACTTCGCGCTCTCCGCCTCGCGAATGTTTAATACTAAGTAACTCTCTAACGCCTCCGCCACCATGACCCTGAAATCCATCGCTCTCATCGCCGTCGCCCTGCTGGTTTCATTGTCAGCCCATGCCGCGCCCAAGGCACCGCAGCTCACCGAAACTCCCGATCAATACGAAGCCCGCATCCAGTGGTTCCGCGACGCGAAATTCGGCCTGTTCATCCATTGGGGGCCGGCCGCCATCTCCGGCGAGGAAATCAGTTGGGGGATGAAGGACCGCATCGAAGGTGGTCAACACCACATGAAGGTCCCGCGCGGCGAATACATGAATCTCTACAAGCAGTTCAATCCGGTGAAGTGGAACCCGGACGCGTTGCTCGATCTAGCCACCGACGCTGGCATGAAATACGTGGTTTTCGTTACGAAACACCACGACGGCTTCACGCTGTGGCCGACCCACCAGAAACGCTTCCCCGAGGGCGCTGAGTTTCCCGTCCACTACAGCATCGCCGACACACCCTATCAGAAAGATCCGGTCCGCATGGTCCAGCAGGCCGCGAAAAAACACGGCATGAAACTCGGCTGGTATTACAGCACCCGCGACTGGACGCACCCGGAGTATCTAAAAGGAGACAACCAGATCTATAACGACTACTACGAAAACCAGGTCGAGGAATTGATGCGCGAGTATGGCCCGGTGGATCTCGTTTGGTATGACCACGCCTTCGGCAGTTGGAACCAATTCACCATTCCCCGCCTCTTCGAGAAAATGTATTCGTACAATCCGAAACTGATCGTCAACAACCGCGCCGCCAGGGGGCTGCCTGACATCCCTAGCGAATTCCAAGCGCTCACCCAAGCGGATTTCGACACGCCGGAAAACCGCATGGGAACCTTCCAACATGGCCGCGCCTGGGAATCCTGCATGATCCTCTCGCCGCACGCCGACGAAGGCGGTTGGTCCTATCGCCCGGACGGCAAGACCCGCTCGCTCACCGAAACGCTGCGGCTGCTCTCCTCCGCTGTCACCGGCGACGGCAACATGCTACTCAACCTCGCGCCGCTGCCCGATGGCTCGATCCGTCCAGAGGAAGAAGCCGTCCTCAAGGGCATCGTCCCGTGGATGAAAAAAAATGCCGAAGCCATCCACGGCACCCGCGGCGGCCCGTGGGAGAACGGCACCTGGGGCGGTGCCACCTATCGCGGCAAGCAGGTTTACGTACACATCTATCAACCCGACGACAAGCCACTGGAACTCCGCGGGCTGCCGGAGCGGGTGCTTGCCGCCAGCTCGATGGATGGCAAGCCGGTTCCCTTCAAACAAAGCGCCAACCTGCTTTCACTCGAGGTGCCCGCGTCAATCCGCGATCCGCACGTCACCATCATCAAACTCACGCTCGACCGCCCGGTTTCCGGGATGCTGCCCGGCCCGGCATTTGCCGATCATGTGGAAGGCGACGTTCCCGGCACTCTGGCGCTCGCGCCCGCTGCCGCCCGTCTCGAAGGCGGTCTCCAGGTTCAGGAACGCGATGGCGTTGCCAGCATCGGTTACTGGGCCAACCCGGAAGGCTCGGCCACCTGGGATCTCGGCATCGACAGCCCGGCCACCTATCAGATCCGCATCGCCGCAGCCAACCCGAGCGCAGGGGCAAAACTCCTCGTTTCTGTAGGTGATCGGACTTTCATCGTCGAAGTCCCGGCCACCGCAAGCCACGATGAATACCAATCCCTCGACGTGGGTAAGATCACCTTCACCAATGCCGAAAAGACAACGCTCCGGCTCGCCGCCGCCGACAAGGGAAACTGGAGCCCGGTCAATATCCGCAGTGTGAAATTGCTTCCTTCAAATTACTGAGTTAGGAGAATCCCGCCAAATTTCCAATAGATCATCAACCTGCTACCCTCTCCTCGTTAGTTCCTAACCTTACTATTCTCCGTAGGCTTGGCCGGGGTGGCTGACGGTAGCGGTGGCGAAATTGTCCTGAAGAGGGGGTTCAAAACAGATCGCTAGTTCCCTGTTTCAGACGCTAAGGACCAGATGGACGCTGTTAGGCAGTCAGATGGGTCCGTAGGATCGACGAAGTCTGCAAACAATGATGCTTCTGAAGCTTCAGCGAGTGGATGGAGAAAAGGAACCCAGCCGAGAGGAAAGCCGACCAAGCCACTCCACCCCAAGCATAGAGCCGGACCAAGGTTGGGACAAGCGCACTGGGAGGCATCCGTGAAGCCGCCCGCTAGGACGGCAAGATGAAATTCGTTTCACTGCTTCACCCTGCGGAGGTCGATGCGGCGCGACGGTCTTTCTATCAATTAAGCAAGCCGACAGCGGCCCTTATCTGCCAGATATACTGCCGCGCATAAGGACTTGTGGAAATGCTCAGGCATGAAAGTGGCTGGCGCGTCTCGCGCCAGACCGTTGCGAGAGGCGTCCCGCCTCCCGCAGCTCTTATCCGGGCGAGGACGCCCGGACAACGGTCTGGAGCGAGACGCTCCAGCTACGTTTTCACCAACCCTGATGCGCGGCAGTATAACGTTCTCGCCTACGGCCTGATCGCAAGTGCACCTCCTACGACGAAAGCCAAGCCTTCCCCGTCAAGCCCGCCACCCAGCAAAAACAGCTTCGCCAGCTCCAATCTCTCGCCAAGAATCTCGGCCTCCAAGTCCTCCCCAACCCCGTAGTTACAGCAAGTTAGTCAATAGGATCGGGCACTCGGAGTTGGAAAATTATGCTCAAAGCTGAAGAAAATGTAACCGTGCGAGGACTCCCCCACTCTGACTCCCCATGCCGATGGACGGGAAGGGCCGGTTGCACGAGACCGAATAGAGGGGATGTTAATCGGTGAGGCCTGCCATACCCCTACCAGTCTGACCCCTGCCAGCGGGACCCAAGAGCTAACTACTACCCGGGATCAGCCATACCTACCGCGAAGTGCTGGAGCTGGACGAATGGATGAGAAGGCGAGTGAGGTTATACTATTGGAAGCAATGGAAAAGACCGCGCACGCGAAGGCGGAACCTCTTAAAGTTGGGGGCGAACCCCAAGAAGGTTCACATGGCAACCCGGAGCCGCAAAGGATACTGGCGCATGAGTCGCAACAAGATTGT
>JAYTEI010000046.1:0-4423 GCA_043735445.1 Akkermansiaceae bacterium
CACCCTGATTGCCGACTATCAGGACAACAACCACCTCGCCATCAAACTGATCCTCAACGCCCGCCCGTTTCCATGACCCCTCAAACCAAACGCCCTAGAGGGAAAACCTTCCGGGTTCTGAAAAATTCTCTTCCTTCGATATTCGACGTTGGGCGTTCGATGTTCACCTACCCGAGCCTCCGGCTGCGGCCTTTTTCATTCGCAGCGCCGCAAACCGGGCAATTGACGGTTCTCACATGGCTGGTGTCCTCAAACGCGTGCAAGCAAAGTCGGCAAATCACCCGGTTGGCGAGCGAGCATTTTTCCGTCCGGTTATGCAGCGAGCGCGAAACCACGGCGAAAACCGGCACCAGCGCGAAGCAGCCGAGCACCACATACAGCACGAAATCAGCGAGGGTCAGTTCCATCGGCGGGTTGATTGGTGAATCCGATGCCCACAGCGATCCAACGAAACGGTTTCCCAGGCTCCGGCTTGAAGGGGATCTGGTGCAGCCACGCTTCCAGCTCAGGAGCACGCGCCTCGCCGACTTTTTCCACCAGAGAAACGCATTCCGCCACGCCGCCGTCGGGGTTCAAGCGCACCAGAAACCGCCATGACGACGAGGACACTTCGCCATCCACCTCCCCATCGAATGGCGGCAAATCACGCGGGAGCGTTTCCTGGGAAATGCCAGCGAGTGGATAGAGCGCGGGTGCGAGCGTGAGCTTGGGAAGTGCTGGGGCAGCGGTCGATGGCCTGGCGCGTGGCGGAAAAAAAGACTGCCCCTTAGCCGCGAGTTCTAGCGATCGGAGCTGGTTTGCGGTCGGCAGCTCCCGGAGCGGCGAGACGTAAGGCTCCGGTTGGAAACGCGAGGCATCCATCGCGCTGCTTTCTAACACCGCCAAACCTTCCCATTGCGACAGTCGGAATCTCGCGGGAAATGGCCCACCTTCCTGCGCCCGCAGCGACAGATCGCGGCCTTGTGCATCGTCGCGCAGGTAAATCACCGCCGCCCGCTGCGGCACCGATTTCTCCAGAGGCACCACCCGGATTCGCAAGGTCATCAACAGCGCCAACGCCACCGTTGCGAACGCCAGGGCGATCAGCCTTGGCAACCACAGCGGGTTAATCGGCCGCCAGCGGAACATTAGATCCGGGGTGCCCGCCAGCTTAGGTCTGACCGCGCCGCTTGCCATCACTTGGCCTTCCCTTTCGGGATTGGAACCACTTCGGCTGCCGGGTTTTTCCCGACCATCGCCAGCCGGAATCCCTTGCCCAGCACCAGTTCGGTGACCTCACGCTCGACGCCGACCAGCGTCCCTGCATCACTTTTGAGCAGCACGATCGTCTTCGCCGGCGCACCGGCAGCCCGCAGCGAGTCGAGCCGCTCGCCAAGCTCCGCCGCCGTCACCGCATCCCGCCCCAGATGAATCCGCGGCCCCGGTTCACCCGGCCCCAGCGTCACCACCAGCGCCTCCTGATAGCGCTCCATTTGAAACTTCGACGGTGGTAAATCCACCGCCACGCCCGACTGCAACACCAGCGACGGACCTAGCAGGAAAAACAACAACAGCAGCGCAAAAATATTCAGAATCGGCACCGCGTGCAGAAATCCTGGGCGCTCTGGCAAGGTCATTTCCAACTTCATTTCACAGTCTCCGGCTTCGCCTTCACTGGCTTTTTCCCAGCCGTCACCTCGCCGCGAAATGGCGCGAATTCCTCCTCCTCACGCGCATCCGCAATGAGATGGACCCTCTCGATCCCAGCCCGCTCCAAGCGATGCACCAGCCGCTTAGCCCGCCCTAGGAAATAGAGGTAAAACAGATAGAGCGGCACCGCCACCGTCAGCCCGATCACCGAGGTGATCAACGCCGTGAACACCCCGGACGAGAGTTCCGCCGGGCCGGTGAAGCCACCTTGCTCACTGACTTTTTGAAACGTTTCCAGCATCCCCACCATCGTCCCTAACATCCCCACCAGCGGCGCCAGCAGCGCCACGCCCAGCACCGCCCGGATGTTTTTCTCGATCCGCGGCACCTCGAGTTGCCCCGCTTCCTGCACCACGTCCCGCAAATCCGCGCGGCTCAGATAATACCGCAACAGCGCCGCGTGAGCCACCCGCGCCACCGGTCCCGGTGCCCGCGCCGCCTCGTGCAGCGCCTCCGCAAACGCCCGCCGCCGGATGTGATGCGACAAGCCCACCAGCAAATTCCCCACATTGATCCGCGCCCGGTGGAAGAAAAACAAACGCTCCACCACGCAAACCGTGCCGATAAATGCCAACCCCAGCAGCACCCACACCAGCGGGCCACCCTGCTCGATCAACCCAGAAGGTTCCATCAATCCCAAAATCATCTGGCGCAAACTAAGCCCCGCCTCGCCCCGGTGGCTAGCACCAAAAGGAGCCGGCGGATCGCTGATTCACTGGTTCTTGAGTATCGATTCGGATTTGAATTGGCGAGGATTGCGATTTCCCCATCTGTAAAAAAGCCCAAAATAATGCCGAAAAGGTACACTGACGATTCCAGAAATCCCGGGCTATTCCTTCGCTCATCGTGTTAGGAGTATCTGTTATCGACCCGGTATCGACGCATCAGCTCGTCAGCTCGTCAGCGCTTGTTAGTCGCTGGGATCGGATTGCCGCATCCTTGCGTGTGCGGCCTTCTCCCCGTGTGCTGCCACCGGAAGAGTGGCTGGAGCGTCTCGCTCCAGAACCGTCGCAGAGGTGTCCCGCCTCGCGCTTCACATTTTGCTGCAAACTCATTCCTTCCACCGCTCCCTTTCATTCAAGGGCGGATTCATCTTCTCACGACTCGTTCGTAACTTGCCACTGCATCAACCGCCTGTTCCAAACCAACCCAAATCCATCCCAAACCACCAAATGAAACCGACTTCTTTCAAATCACGCAAGATCGCTCTGCTCACTTTGACAGGCGCCGCTTTCCTCGCCTTCCCGACCGTCGGGCGTGCATTCGTAACGCTCACTTCAAACCAATGGGTGGTGACTTCAGGCACGGGTACCAGTGTGGTTATCGCCGGAACCCTCACCACCAACGGCCCGCTCATCGCGAACGGCGCGCTGAACGCGGGTACCTTGAACGCGAGCACGGTTTCCACCAGCGGTGGGATCAATTCCACCGGGCAACTTTGGGCGAAATCAACTTTGTATGTGACCGGTGTTTCGACCTTGATGGGCAATACAACCACCCAAGGTGACCTCAGTGTTTACAAGGGACTCGATCTCGGCCGGGCGGCGGATAACAACGGTGCCACGTCCGCCTTGCAGTTGGATTACTACAACGTTGCTCCCTCCCTCAAGACCGCCAGTTTCGATCTCACCGACAATTCCGGCAACTTCCGCTGGCAGGACAATGTCATCAGCGGCACCGCGAGGCCGAAAATGAAGCTGGATGCTTCCAATGTCCTGACGCTTTACAACACCACCGGCACCCCCGCCGTGACCATCACGCCAGCAACCGGTAAGATTGACCTGATGGGAGCGACTGGAGCGGGTCTCTACTCGAACAGCGTTCCAGTGATCGCCGTGGGTAGTGCGGGAGCCACCAGCGTCACCTCCAGTTCTCTCACCGTGACGGGCGGGTCCACCACCACCACGCTCAATGTAAGTGGAGCCACCATGGTGAATTCCCTGAACGCATCGGGTGCCACCACGCTTAATTCGCTCACCGTGACGGGCGGCTCCACCACCACCACGCTCAATGTGAGTGGAGCCACCACGGTGAATTCGCTGAACGCATCGGGTGCCGCCACGCTCAATTCGCTGAACGTGACGGGGGCCACCGTCCTCAGTGGTCAGGTCATCATCGCGACCCCACAAGGAGACATCTCGATGGGGCTTTACGGTCAGTGAAACGGTGCCGAAGGCCCACGCCCCAGTCACCACAACTTCCTTTATCCCAATGCGCTTTTTAAAATTATCGGTCCCTGCTGTCTGTTATGCACTGGTTCTCACTGCGGCTGCCAATCCACCTACTTGGTGGGGAGAGGGCAGCGCATCCGCCATCGCGCCTGCTGCTCCGTCCAATAATCAGGGACCTGTCAGCGTCGCCCAAGCCAAGTGGATGGCCTTCCGGGCACTTGGAAAGCTGCAGACGGTTGATCCTATCCTTGCGAACGCTATTTTTTCCAAGCTGACACAACCTCAGCCGAAAGCGGGCGGTGGTTACTATCCTGCCACACTGGATTTTACCACGTTGCAACCTCTTCCTTTTGGGTGGACAGCCTCACAGCGGTCACCACTGCTTCTCGGGCAGTTGAAAGCAATTGCAGCTCCATTTTATGACCTACTGCAGGCGAAAGATCCTGCTTGGTTATCGGCCCAGCTCGATTTGAATCTAACCAAGGATGCCGCCTATCCCGCGAATTTCTATCCTTGGTCCTCATCCCCGGCGGACGATGCGAATCTCTCGCCAGCCACCGTCG
>JAYTEI010000047.1:0-4407 GCA_043735445.1 Akkermansiaceae bacterium
TAGGAGGCCAGGTCTGGACAAACCGCGTTTCCCAAGCGAGAAGCACGCACCGCCGAATGCCACTGGAGCTTCCCCATCGCTCGCCGTTGTGCGACTCCCCCCGTGAAGAGGTGGCGAGTCTCGTGACCCATGCGGCGGGCGTGGTGTTCAGCATCGCGGCCTTGGTGACGATGCTGCTGCTGTCGGCGGGCGAGCCCCTGAAGGTCGTCTCGGCGGTGGTTTTCGGGATCTCGCTGATCTTGCTATATCTGTCATCCACGCTCTATCACTTTTTCACCTCCGCGCGGTGGAAGGCACATTTCCAAGCCCTCGATCACGCCTGCATCTATCTGCTCATCGCGGGTTCCTACACGCCGATCACCCTGATCACCCTGCGTGGCGCCACCGGCTGGTGGTTGTTTGGGACCGTCTGGAGCCTCGCCATCGTCGGCGTCCTGATCAAGACCTTGCGGCCGGGAAAAAAGGACCACTGGATTTCCACCACACTCTATCTGGCGATGGGCTGGCTGATCCTGTTCGCGTTCGGTCCGCTGATCCGTGGCTTGCCGATGGCCGGAGTCTGGTGGCTGGTCGCCGGTGGTTTCACGTATTCGTTCGGGATCGTTTTCTACGCGTGGAAGCGGCTGCCATTCAACCACGCGATCTGGCATCTATTCGTGTTAGGCGGCAGTGCCTGCCATGTGCTGGCGGTTAGCCGTTACGTATTCCAGTGAGTCGCGGTCTCAGAAGAACAGCGGCTTCCCCGCCTCCACGCAGGCGGCGGCGTAGAGATACATGGCCGCTGACCATGATTGCCAATCCTCGCCCGCAGGGAGGCCATCCTGGGCGCGGAACCATTCGTTGAAGCCGAAGGAATCGGCGGCGGGGCGCCCGGTGCGTGAGAGATTCACGAGCGCGGTGAGGGCGTCGAGCTTGGCTTGGGCCGTGTCCTGCTGGCCGGCGGCGACGACGGCGGCGATGTAGAACCCGCAGACGAAGGGCCACACGCCACCATTGTGGTAATGGCCCGGGCGGTTGTAGATCTCATAGCGGGCGTGCCAGTCCGGATCAGTGGGTTGCACGAAGGGAAAAAAGCAGGGCGGCAGATCCAGGACGAGTTCGCCGCTGGCACGCATCTCGGCGCAATGGGACTCGATCCAGTCAATCATCTCGCGGGCCCGCTGGGGATCGGCCAGTCCGGTGAGAATGGCGAGGCTGTTACCTAACAAATCGCAGCGTTTGTCGCGAAGCACCTTGTAGAACCACAGTGCGTAGGTGGGTTGTCCGGCGGTGACAAAACCACGGCCGTCGGTTCGGTTGGCATCGGTCCGCAAGGCGTCCGCGCGCCCGTGCATTCCGAGGACGTTGCGGTAGCCATGCACGAGGGCGTTGACGAACAAGCCGTGGCCGAGAACCCAATGCTCATCGCGCCAGTCGCTGGTGGGTTGTTGGCCGACGAGCTCCCTGTCATCGATGGTCTGATAGTCCATCCACCGGAGTGCCCGGGCCGCGGCGTCGTCGAGGAAGGATGCTTCGCCGGTGAAGCGCCGGAACATACCCAGCACGAGCAGGAACAGCGGCGTGGTATCGCTGGCTCCGCGGTCTTCGGGATCGTGGACGAGCGAGGGCATCATTCCGCGCGGACTCTGGTTGCGGGCGAGGGTTTCCAACACCCGGCGCAGCGAGCGAAGCAGCGTCTCATCGCCGGAGGCGAAAATACCAAGGGCCGAGATGAGGAGATCGCGGGTGTATGGCTCCGGGTAACCCCAGCCCGCGGTGCGTGGAAGGCCGTCATAGGGTCCGGACGCATTGTGCAGGAGAACTTCCACCGCGGCATGGCGGGCGGCTTGAACGGCGGGATTCATGTTAGGGTTTTTGGCTGAGGATTTCCACCAGTCGTCTGGCGACGAGCCGGTAATCGTAATGCTCGACGGCACGCCGCCGTCCGGCCGCACCCATCCGCCTGCGGAGGGATTCGTCGTTCAGGAGCAGTTTCAAATAGGTGGCGATGTCCTTCGGGCAGGCGCGATAGTCTGCTGCGCGCGGCTTGTCGAAGACCACACGATGGTTCGGCGCGAACCCCGCATCCGGTCCCAGCACCGTTTCGGTAATGCAAATCGTCTCCGCGACACTGGCAAGAAACGCGGTTTCGCCATGCACCAGCGTGTCCAGCATGGCCATGGCGCGGATGCCGATGACGGGTTTGCCACAAGCTCCGGCCTCCACCTGGGGCATCCCGAATCCCTCCAAGCGGGACGGGGCTGCATACACGTCGCAGGCGGCCATCAGGTAAGGCATGAGATTCCGCGAAACAAACTGCGTGGGGAAGATCACCCGGTCTTGGATCCCGAGACTGGTGGCCAATTCCATATCGAGCCGGTTCTGGACGACGGTCCGATCCTGCGGCCATACTTTGCAAACATACCGCCAGGGCGGCACCTCGTCGCCGAGAGCGGCGAGCGCTTGCATCACCTCGCGCCCGCCTTTGGACGCGGCGTCGCCACCGACCGTGAGAATCATCAGTTCATCGTCGGAAACGCCAAGGGTTTTGCGAATCGCGCGGACCTTGGGGTCGTCCTCTGGCCGTGGAATGAAGGAATCGGTATCGCAGCCGACGGGCAAGGTCACGGCATGGTCACCGCGAATGCCGTCCCTGACGAAGGTTTCCCGCACCCAATCCGACGGCACCAGAATGAGCGGTAAGGCATCGAGCACGTCGCGGTAGTTCGCGACATAGCCGTCCGCCAGAATCCACGGCACGGCGCGGAGGCCGAAGCTCCGGGGATGGAGCACGAGATTGGGGACATCGCCCCAGAACCCGACGCCCACGACAGCATCCGGCTTGAACGAGTGGTAATACCATTCCTTTTCCAAATCCGATTGGAGGTGGGCGGGCCGGGCGTCCACGCCGATTTCCAGCAGGCCTTTGTAGAGCAGATCCGCTTGGGTGGCGAGTCCGCCGGGAGCAGGCGGATAATGATAGAGCACGAGGATTTTCATGGCGCTGGGGGGCGGTCGGTTGGAGTTGTCGGCGGGATGGAGTCGTTGTTCTTAAAGCAATGGAAAGCCTCCGCGCCCGTGACGGCACGGGCTTCCCAACTCTCCGCGCTGAATCCGTAGACAGCGGTGATCATCGAGGATTTGCGCGCGCGGATTTCGTCGGACAATGGAAGCTGGATGGCGGCGTCACGCTGCGGTTGGGGAAGGGACGTGCCGCCGCCGTCCTCGTAGGCGAACTGCAACAGCCACTTGGCGCGAAGTCTTCCGCCCCGCCACAGTGCCATCACCGCGCGGGAAACCTCCTCGTGCCGGCGATGCCGGGTGTATTCTCCGTTCGGAGCATGAGTGAGCAGCAATTCATAGTCACGCCGTGGGAGCAGCGACAGGATCGCATCCTCCACCAACGCGTCCTGGAGAGGGATCTGGTCAGGGCCGTCATCCACGTCGCCCATGATGCCTTGCGCGTTTAAAATGGTTAGCACTTTGAAAAACCTCGGCGCACGATCCGGGTCACTGCCGCGGCACACGCTCACGATAAATGGTGACCACTCCGGATGGCTCATCAAAAGACCACCCGCCCAAAGTATCTCGTCATCCGGATGCGCCACCACCACCGCCACCCGGCGGATCCCGTCAATTTCGGGGTTCGGTAAATCGGTTGTGTTCGCAATCATGGGCTTCGCGGTTGGCATCCGCAGCTTGTGAAAAAGGATCTTCACCGGTTGATACCGCTAGACCTTGCGGCGAGGAATTGCAAGGAGCATCATGCGGCGTTCCCATCCGAAACCATGCCCGAGCTTCCCGAAGTAGAAACCACCCGCCGCGGCATCGAGCCGCATGTCACCGGGGTGCGGATGACCGGGCTGATCATCCGGCGTTACGACTTGCGGCAGCCGGTTTCGGAAAATATCACCTCACTCGAAGGTTGTTCTATCAGGAGCGTGACCCGGCGCTCGAAGTATCTATTACTGGCGATCGACGACGGCTCCACGATCCTCATCCACCTCGGCATGTCCGGCAGTCTGCGAGTGATCGATCCGGCGGACGCTTGGAAAAAACACGACCACGTCGGCATCAGTTTGGGAAATGGCAAACAACTCCGCTTCCATGATCCCCGGCGCTTCGGACTGGTGCTGAGGCTCACCGAAGCCGACCCGCATTCACATGCATTGCTAAAAAATCTTGGTCCAGAGCCGTTGGGAAATAATTTCACGGCGGAGCTTCTCAAGTCCATTTGCGGCAAACGTTCCGCCGCGATCAAGCTCGTCATCATGGATGCGAAGGTCGTCGTCGGGGTGGGTAATATCTATGCCTCCGAGGCATTGTTTCGCGCCGGCATCCGGCCCGCGACTGCGGCTAACAAGATCTCGAAACCGCGACTCGACAAACTCGTCACAGCGATCCGTGAGGTTCTATCAGCGTCGATTC
>JAYTEI010000048.1:0-20284 GCA_043735445.1 Akkermansiaceae bacterium
AGCCCGACGTTGGCCGCGTTCCAGTAGTGAGGATTGCGCTTCACTTCGATGAAGTCGTGGAAGCGCCAGGCGCTGAGTTTGAAGGCTCCGTTGCCCACCAAGTTAGGCAGCACGCTCCATTTCGTGAAACGGTCGGTCATTTTTCCATGCTGCAGCACGACGTGGCGCGGCACCGGAAACCAGGTGTAGTGGCGGGTGAGCGACGGCAGGTAAGGCACCGGCTCGCGCAGCTTCACCGCCAGCGTAAAATCGTCCACTGCCTTGACCCCGACCTGCGAGAAATCGGTGATTTTGCCTTTGTTAAACGCCTCGGCATTCTCGAGGAAATAGAGCATTTCCGCATACGGTCCGGCGAAATCCGGGTGCAGCAGGCGGTTGTAGGCGAACACGAAATCGTGCGCCGTCACTGGTGCGCCGTCCGACCATTTCCCCTCCGGCTGGAGGTGAAAAACCCACTGAGTCATATCCTCATTGTGCTCCCATGAAGCCGCCGCGCCGGGCGGTGCGGCGTCGTCCTGCGCCGGATCATCAGCGACCAGTCCCTCGAACAAAGCCCCGATGACTTTGCTCTCCGGCACGCCCGTCACTAACTGATGGTCCAGTGCCTTGGGTTCCGCAGAATTTCCCACCAGCAGGATGCCCTCGCGGTTAGCACGCGCGACCTGAGTCTCCTTTTGGCAGGACGTTAGAATCAGGCAGGAAATGGCAGGAATCATCCACAAGCGTCGAAGCATCACGCGGCGAAGCATGGCGGGGCTGATGCGTATTGCAGGCAAAATTTCAGAATAAAATCCACCTCTGACTCATCCCGGATCACCTGACTCCAGGGTGTAGATCATTCGCCAGATCCGGTCAGTCACGCCGCGTTCGACGACTTGCAGCGGTGTGGAACCTTCGAACGCGGAGTTCGGCTCCTGCAATTATGTAGCCGTCTCAGCACCCGTCTAGGAGCATCGCGTCAATCGCGGCCGAATCACTCACGATCACCGAACTCCCAACTGCTTTTCGATCCGGGAACCAGCCGAGATTGACTCCCCTCCCGACGGCTGCCGAATCGACTAACAAGCCCTCCACTCTTCGGGGCTTGCATGATCCAAGCGGGCGACTAAATAAAAGGCCGACATTGTTGTGAAAAGCTACTTTCTCCGCCGCCTGCTGTTGATTCCGCCGACTTTGATCGGGATCACGTTGCTGGTCTTCGCGATCACCCGCTTCGTGCCCGGTGGGCCGCTGGACCGGATGCTCCAGCAGGCCGCCGAGTCGCAGAAGGGCAGTAAAAGCAGCGGCGCAAACTCGGGCGGACTCAGCGAGGAACAGATGGAGGAACTCGAAGAACAATTCGGCCTCGATAAGACAACGCTTGCCGCCTACGGCCAGTGGTTAGGGATCGTCCCCCGCGAAGTTAGAATTTCAAAATGCGAATACGGCGTCAGGACCGACGAGATGATCGGTGGCGCAATTGATGCGGAAAAAATCGCGGCGGTCGTCCTCCGCGGCGATGGCCGGATCGTCCATGTCACGCGGGCAGGCGACACCATCGTCTCCGCCGTTTTCGCCGCAACCGGCAAGCAGATCGCCACAGAAAATTGGCAGGTCCGCTACGAATCCGAGGCGGTTCGCCAAGAGCGCTATCAACGCCGGAATGCGGACTCTGGGAAAAAGCCATCTTACGCGCCGCGCGCCGTCGTTTACCAAACTCGCTTCGCCGGGCTACTGCAAGGCGACCTCGGGCGCTCGATGATCTATCAGGATCCAGTTTATGAAATGATCGCCTCGCGGATGCCAGTGGCCATTTACTTCGGCCTTCTAACGGCGGTGATTACTTATCTCGTCAGTCTGCCGCTGGGCGTCTTGAAAGCGCTCAAGCACCGGACCTTTATCGACTCCGCCAGCTCGGTCTTGATCTTCATCGGCTACTCGATTCCCGGCTTCGCGCTGGGTGCGATACTGCTCGTCCACCTCGGTGCCCGCGCCAACTGGTTCCCGTTGTTTGGCCTAACCAGCCCGGGCTTCGATCAACTCCCACCGTGGGACCGCCTCAAGGATCTCGCCCATCACACGGTGCTGCCGCTCACTTGTTATATCATCGGCGGCTTCGCGATGCTGACGATGCTAACAAAAAATAATCTGATGGATAACCTCGCTGCTGACTACGTGCGCACCGCCATCGCCAAGGGCGCGAGTTTCCGCAAGGCGGTCTTCGGCCACGCCTTCCGCAACTCGATGATCCCGGTCGCCACCAGCCTCGGCGATCTAATCACTATTTTCGTCGGCGGCTCGATGTTGATTGAGACCGTGTTCGACATCCAGGGCTTCGGCTTGCTCCAGTATCAATCGGTGGTCGAGCGCGACGTGCCGGTCATCATGGGCACGCTCACCATCGCCGCGTTGTTGATGTTAGTGGGTAATATCATCTCCGATCTCGCCGTGGCGCTGGTCGATCCTCGCATCAAATTCGACTAACAAAATGCGGGCACTCGGATTTTTTCTAGCAGCAGTGGGAGCACTTTCGGTGGTCGGCGAAATCCGGGAAATCGCCTTCCCGACAGCCCGCTGGTTTTTTGAAACCAGCCGCCAAGTGCCGTGGTTGCACACCGGAGACGCGGCCACCGCATTTCCTTGGTTCGGCTGGTTGTGCGCGATTCTAACGATCGTCGCGGGCTTAATGATGATGCTTCGCTCGTGGACCGGCGGCCCGCGCAATCCCATGACCGCGCGGAAAATCCAGCGCTTCCGCGAGATCAAGCGCGGCTACTACTCGCTCCTCATCTTGCTGGCGCTCGTCGGTGGTGCCGCGCTGGATCAAGTGCTCGTCGGCAAGCGTGCACTCGCCGTTGAACTCGACGGCAAGTGGCGCTTCCCCGCATTTCTAACTGGCGATTTAAAGAACAAAGATTTCGGCATCCTCGGCGAGCGCGAGGAAGCCCCCGCCGACTACCGAGAGTTGAAACGGCACTATCAAATCACTGGCAAAGGCCGCGTCATTATGCCGCTGGTGCCCTACGATCCCACCGGCGACACCCTGCCACCGCGCTCGCGGACGATGGAATTGCGCGCTGGGAAATACCACGAAGGTCACAGCCAAAAACCCTACTTCGGCTTGGTTGCCAAGTTCTATGACGTCGAGCAAGCCCGCATCCACCTGCGCTACACCATGCGCCGTGGCCTGCTCAACGGCCCCGCCGACGGCTGGGATGCTAACAGCCTGCCGGTTTACACGGCCGACTATCGGGATGGCATTCTCATCGGTGAGAAATACAACGGCACGGGCAGCAAGGAAGATTTCCTAGCGATGAAAAGCAGCGATCTGCGAGCCGTGAAATATCATCCCGCGCCGCCGCTCCCCGAGACCGGCAACTGGCTGGGCACCACCTCGCAAGGCTACGACGTGGTGGCCTATCTATTCGGCGGATTGCAGGTGAATCTAAAAGCCGCCCTCATTTATATACCGATTGTATATTTAATCGGTATCACCCTTGGTATGTTAATGGGCTATCTCGGCGGTTGGTTCGACATCATCTTTAACAGGCTGATAGAAATTTTCTCAAACATGCCATTCCTGTTTGTGGTGATCATTCTTTCCAGCATGGTTCCCGAGCGTTTCAAAGGTCTGCCTGTGATCCTCGCCATCCAGATCATCTTCGGCTGGATCGGCATCGCCATGTTGATGCGGACTGCCGCCTATCGTGATAAAGCCCGCGATTATATCTCGGCAGCCCGCGTGTTAGGCGCAGGCACTTCGCGGATCGTCTTCCGCCATCTACTGCCTAACACCCTCGCCATCATCGTCACTGTGGTGCCCTTCTCGATGTCTGGCCTCGTCTTCTCACTCACCGCCCTCGACTACCTCGGCTTCGGCCTGCCGCCGGAATACGCGACTTGGGGACGCCTATTAAACGACGGACTTTCTAACCTCTCCGCGCCATGGCTGGTCACCTCCACCTTCGTCGCGCTGGTCGGCTTGCTCACGCTCATCACCTTCGTCGGCGAGGCGGTCCGCGAAGCCTTCGATCCGAAAAAATTCACTTACTACCGCTGATGCGCCGCGCCATTTCCACCCTCGCTCTCATCGTCACCGGGCTGTGCCTCGTCGCGGCTACGAGCTGCCGCAAGGAGTCCGTCGAGGTCAAACGTGGCCTTGGCTTTGAGGAGTTCGTACCTGTGTATAACCGCCACATCACCCGCTACGTCCAACAGCAGGCGGAGGCCGTCCGCAAGGAAATGGCCGCGAACGAGACTGCCCTAACCACCGCTGCGCCCGAGGCGCGGGCCACCCTAGAAATCCGGGCCGCTTCACTCAAACGCGAGTCGGAGAAATGGGCCTTCAGACTTTCGTTAGGTGACTATTTCAAATCCGCAGATCCCTCGCAAATCCCGGCCGATTTGGATTGGAAAAATGGCATGGACCAACCCGAGATCGGCGATCCCGCCGCCAAAAAAGGCGGTTCCCTGCGGCGGCATTTGTCGCAACTCAGCTTCCCTCCCACCATCCGCCCCTTCGGCCCTAACACCAACAACGGCTTTCGCGGCGATCTCTACGATAACATCGAGCTGCCGCTGGTGACTCTTCATCCCGCGACGATGAAGGAGATCCCCGGAGTCGCCAGCGAGTGGGCGATCCTGCCCGACCGGCGCACCGTTTTCATGAGGATCGATCCCGCCGCCACCTACTCGGACGGCGTGCCAGTCAAAGCGCGCGACTTCCTTATCTCAGTCTATCTGCGCGTCTCCGACAATGTCGTGAACCCCTACACCAAGGAATATTTTCGCGATACCTATGCCCAGATGACCACTTACGGCGACAGCGTGCTATCCATCACGCTGCCCGAGCCGACCGTCTATCCGGCCGCCACCGCCGGGGGCTTTCCGCCGTCGCCGCCGCACTTTTATGCGGACTACGGCCCGGACTATGCCGAGCGCTATCAATGGCTATTTCCACCCACCACGGGTGCTTATGAACTCAAGCCGGAGGACTTAATCAAAGGCGTTTCTATCACCCAGAGCCGCGTCAAAAACTGGTGGGCGAAGGACCGCAAATATTACAAATATCGTTTCAATCCCGACAAGCTGGTGAACGTGCTGATCCGCGATGAGTCGAAAGCCTTCGAACTCTTTCGCGCCGGCGAGCTCGACAGCTTCCTGATTTCTAACCCAGACATGTGGTATGAAAAATCTGAGATTCCGCCTGTCTATGACGGCTACATCGAGAAGGCCACATTCTACAATCAATACCCGAGAATCCCTCGTGGACTTTATTTAAATGTCACCAAGCCGCCGCTGGGAGATATCAATGTTAGAATAGGCATTCAACATGCCATGAACTGGCAGAAGGTTATCGATGTCATGTTCCGCGGCGACTATGCGCGGTTGAACTCATTCAACCAAGGCTTCGGGATTTTCAGCGATCCATCCATCCGCGCACGGCCCTATTCCATTGAGGCCGCACGGGCCGCCTTCCGGGCCGCCGGTTATACCACGGAAGGCCGCGACGGCATCCTGATGAAAGCCGATGGCACGCGGCTCTCACTGGCTGTTAGCTATCAGGCGGTGCCGCTGCTCGACCGCATTTTCGCGATCCTCCGCGAGGACGCACTGGCTTGCGGATTCGAACTGCGACTCGACGGCTTGGAAGGCACCGTTTTCTACAAGAAGATCATGCAAAAGCAGCATGAGATGAACTACTCCGCGTGGAATGCGACCCCGCCGCTGCCGGAGTTCTATCAGTTTCTGCACTCGTCAGGCGCCTTCGACGACAAGGGAAATCCCAAACCGCAAACCAATAACTTCTTCGTCTGGGCGCGGCCAGATACCGACATCATGGTGGACAAGGTAAAATACGCGCGGGACGAGGAAGAACTCCGCGAGGGCGCGTGGAAGTTGCAAAAACTTATCCATGATGAAGCCATATTCGTGCCTTCCTACTCGGTCGAGTTTAACCGCGTCGCCTACTGGCGTTGGCTCAGATGGCCGGACTCAGCCGCGACCCACTTCAGCCCGCCGGTGGTTTACGAGCCTCACGAAGGGTATTGTTTATGGATCGACGAAGACCTCCGCAAAGAGACCCTAACAGCCCGGCGCGAAGGTAAGCCATTTCCCGAAGTGGACCGCGTCATCGACGCCTATCGCCAGCAACCCGCTGCTTCACCGCCACCATGACCGACGCGCCGGAAATCATCCTTGAAGTGCAGCAACTCATCACCTCGTTCGAGACCGATCGCGGCCTGTTGCGCGCGGTCGATCACGTATCCTTCAGCGTGCCCGCCGGCAAGACCGTGGGCATCGTCGGTGAGTCCGGCTGCGGCAAAAGTGTCACCGCCATGTCCATCATCCGGCTGCTCCCACAGCCATCGGGAAAAATCCTCGGCGGGCATGTCTATTTCAAAGGTCACGACCTCGTTAGAGCCAGCGACCAGGAAATCCACCGCATCCGCGGCGGTGAGATCGGCGTGATTTTCCAGGAGCCGATGGCCGCGCTCAACCCAGTCCACCGCATCGGTCGCCAAGTGGCGGAGGTCTTCCGCATTCACCAAAAAATCTCGAAGAAGGACGCCTGGGATGCCGCCACCGAAATGTTAGAACTGGTCCGCATCCCCGCGCCGGAGAAGCGGATGATGGACTATCCGCACCATCTATCAGGCGGGATGCGCCAGCGCATCGTCATCGCCATGGCACTCGCCTGCCGCCCTGCGCTGCTCATCGCCGACGAGCCGACGACCGCGCTCGACGTGACGGTGCAAGCTCAGATCCTCGATCTGATGGCTCGCCTCCAGTCCGAGATGGGCATGGCCACCATTCTCATCACCCACGACCTCGGCGTGATTGCAGAGACCTGCGACGACGTGGTGGTCATGTATGCTGGCCGCGTCGTCGAGCGGGCGAGCGCGGAAGAGTTATTTTCAAACCCGCTGCACGCCTACACCAAGGGTTTGCTGCACTCGATCCCCACCTTAGAAACTCCGTCGAAGTCCGTCCTCAACACCATCCCCGGCATGGTCGCTTCGCTTGCAGATCTATCCCACGGCTGCCGCTTCTGCCAACGCATGGGCCGCACCACCGCCGTCACCCGCGAGCGTCCCAAGTTCGCCGAAGTATCGCCTAACCACTGGCTGGAAACCTGCCCGGAATGCACTTCGAACATCGAACATTGAACGTCCAACATTGAACATCGAATAGAAGAGAATGAAGAACCATGAGCTGGAGGAGCAGCTATTAATTCTCAGGGTCAAAAATATAACTCTCACCTGCGAGTTTAAATATTTAACATTATACATCCAATGAAAGAGAACGAAAAACCAAACTATGATCTGGAGGAGCGGTTGTTGGACTTCGGCGCTGCAATCATCACTCTCACCCGCAAGTTGAACGGCGACTATGCAGAGCGGCATATCGGCAATCAGCTTCTTAGGTCCGGCACTGCGCCATTGTCTCATCATGGTGAGGCACAAGCCGCCGAATCTCCTGCCGATTTCATCCATAAACTCCGCCTAGCACCGAAGGAACTCCGCGAATCCGAACGTTGGCTAAAGCTCATCGTGCGAGCCGAGCTCCTCCCCAGAGAGACCGGACTTACTCCCATCTTGGACGAGACGGACCAACTTATCCGCATCTTCTTCACCAGCATCGCCACCGCCGAAAAGCGCCGCAAGTAACTCTTCGCTTCTCTTCATTTCGATGTTCGATGTTTAGCGTTCGATGTTCGATGTTCCGCCTATGACCCCACTTCTATCCATCACTGACCTCCGCGTCCACTTCCCCGTGCGCGGCGGCGTTTTGCTGCGCCAGACTGGAGCCGTTAGGGCAGTGGACGGCGTCTCGTTAGACATCGCGCCCGGCGAGACGCTCGGCCTCGTCGGCGAGTCCGGCTGCGGGAAATCCACCCTCGGCAAGGCGATCGTTCGATTGCTTCAGCCTACGACTGGCAGCATCCGTTTTGAAGGCGCCGACATCAGCCATGCAAGCCAGCGTGCGCTGCGCCCACTGCGCCGGGATTTCCAAATGATCTTCCAAGATCCCGCCGAATCGCTCGACCCACGGATGAGCGTGCGGGCGATCATTGAGGAGCCATTCCTCATCCACAAAATCGGCAACCGTGCGGAACGCAGCCAACGGGTGAACAGCCTGCTAGATCGCGTCGGCCTGCCTGCTTCATCCGCCGAGCGCTACTCGTTCGAGTTCTCCGGTGGCCAGCGCCAGCGCATCGGCATCGCCCGCGCGCTCGCCCTCAAGCCGAAGCTCATCGTCTGCGACGAGCCGGTTTCCGCGCTCGATGTCTCGGTGCAATCGCAGATCCTCAATCTGCTAGTCGAGCTGCAGCGGGACTTCGGTTTATCCTATCTCTTCATCGCCCACGACCTCTCGGTGGTGAAGCATGTGAGCGACCGAGTGGCGGTGATGTATCTCGGAAAAATTGTCGAACTCGCCACCGCCGCAGAGATCTATCAGGACCCGCGCCACGCCTACACCAAGGCGCTTCTCTCCGCCATTCCCTCGCACGACCCTCAAGTGAAGCGGAAAAAAATCCTGCTAGAAGGCGATGTCCCATCGCCCATCGACCCGCCGCCCGGCAGCGCCTTCGGCCACCGCATGAACCACCCGCGCTACCCGGAGACCATCGGCGCGGATCTCTCACTGCGAGAAATTTCTCCCAACCACTGGCTCGCCGCCGATCCCTGCTGCGTGTCCGACGAGGACTGGCAAAAGCTCCGTCCCGCAGCGCACGGACCGCAGGATTTATCCCGCCCGTAAAATGAAGCTCGCATGGGGAGAAGAGCCTCCACGCCAGAATCCGCATCCATTTGTGAATTTAAATCCGTGTCAGCCATGACCCGAAGTTATAGGTTCCGCCCATGCCGTTCAGCAACTTCGGACTTGGAAATGAGATTCTCCGCGCGATTCAGAAAGCAGGATACGTCCGCCCGACGCCGGTGCAGGCGGCGGCGATTCCCAAGGTGATGCAGGGAAATGACCTGATCGCCATCGCCCAGACCGGCACTGGCAAGACTGCGGCTTTCGTGCTGCCGATGCTTCACCGCATTTCTCTAGCAAATCAGCGAGGCCAACCGCGTGGCACCAAGGCACTGATCCTCGCTCCCACCCGCGAACTCGCGCTTCAAATTATGGAAAACATCCGGGCCTACGGCAACGGCCTGCCGATCCGCGTGGCGGCCATTTTCGGCGGCGTGGAAGAAGAGGCGCAGATCAAGGCCGTGAGAAAGGGCGTGGACATGATCGTGGCGACACCGGGCCGTCTGCTAGATCTCACCGGTCGCCAGAAGATCGACTTCAGCCTGCTTGAAATGTTAGTGCTTGATGAGGCGGACCGCATGTTGCACATGGGATTCCTGCCAGACATCGAGACCATCGTCAGCGGATTGCCCAAGCGGCGGCAGACGTTGATGTTTTCCGCCACGCTATCCAAAGAGGTCGAGTCGCTGGCACGGCGGTTTCTCTATCAGCCGAGAATGATCCAGATCGGCAAGCGCTCAAACCCAGCGGACACGGTCGCCCAATGCGTCTATGAAGTGCCCGCGCATTTGAAAAACGCGCTCCTGCTAGAGCTTCTGCGGCAGTCGTCCTTCACCCGCGTGCTCGTCTTCGTGCGGATGAAGGACGGCGCAAATTTGCTCACAAATTTCCTCAAGCTCGCCGGAGTGAAAGTGGCCAGACTGCACTCCAGCCGCTCGCAGGAACAACGCTTGCAGGCGCTTCAGGATTTCAAGGACGGGAAAGTCCAGGTGCTCGTCGCCACCGACATCGTGGCGCGCGGCATCGACATCGACGGCGTCTCGCAGGTGGTGAATTTCGATTTCCCGGTGAACCCCGAGGACTACGTGCATCGCATCGGCCGCACCGGTCGGGCGGAGGCGCAGGGCGAGGCTGTTAGCTTCGTGCCCAAGGGCGATCTCAACCTGCTAGGCATCCTCGAGTTCTTCATCGGCCGACGTCTCGACCGCAAACGCTTGCGGGGCTTCGACTACCACGCTGCCGCCACCGCACCCCAGCCGGGAGAAGCAACTGCGAAGCGCGACTGGCGGAAACGGACTCGTGAAATCGAAGCGAAAAATGTCGTAAAACCCGCCGCTCGCGCCAAAAAAGTACCGGATGCGAAGCGACGGGGGAAGTCGATCTAGCGGATTTCGGAACTCCTCTCAATACCCCTGCAGGTCGATCTGGTCGCCACTCAGAATCTTTATATGCTTCCCCATCTTCTTTTGAATCAGTTCGAAATGTGTCATTTCTGCTGAGGAAACTAACGAAATGGCCTCACCGGGATTCTCCGCGCGGCCGGTCCGGCCGATGCGGTGGATGTAGTCTTTGGGCGAGCGCGGGAGTTCGTAGTTGATGACACAGGGCAGGAACTCGACATCAATCCCACGCGCTAACAAGTCAGTGGCGACGAGTACTCGCAGCCCGCCGGCTTTGAATTGATGTAAGGTGTCGCGCCGGGTTTGTTGGCTAAGTTTGGAATGCACGGCGGCGGCGTGGATGTGGTTTTTAAGAAGTTTGTTTACTATACCATCCGCCTTGATGGTGGACGATGCGAAGACCAAGACTTGTTGCAATTCCCCATGCTTGATTAGGTAGCGCAGCAGTGGGCCTTTTTTCTCCTCGGAGACGAGATAAGCTAACTGATGGATCAACTCGCTAGCGTCAGTTTCAGTGGCGAGTTTGATCACTTGTGGATCATTCAACCATACTTGCTGGCTGAGCGTTAGATCGTGACTGAGAGTGGCTGAGAATAACAAGTTCTGCCGTACGGGCGGCAGCAAGGCGAGGATGCGATCCACCTCTTCTTTGAACCCGAGGTTGAGCATCTTATCTGCTTCATCAAGCACCAGCGTGGCGATGGATGATAGTCGCAGGGCATTTTTCTCGATCAATTCCAACAGCCGTCCCGGAGTGGCCACGACGATGTCCGCCTTGCCGATCGCCTGCATTTGCGGGTTAATAGAAACGCCGCCAGACACTGCCAGACAAGTGAAACGATCCGTTAGCGCAGGGAGAAAAGTTAGGAAAACTCGGTGGACTTGATCCGCCAACTCGCGGGTGGGGACTAGCACGAGCACGCTGGGTTCCCGATAGCGGGATGCGGCGGTAGTGTGCAGGTTGTGCAAGATGGGTAATACATAGCTAACGGTTTTTCCCGAGCCGGTCTTGGCGATTCCTAACACATCGCGCTTGCCGATTACTGCGGGGATGGTCTCACTTTGGATGGGAGTCGGTTCGGTGAGGCCCGCCGCTTGCAAAGCTTTCAAGAGTGAGGGAGCGAGTCCGAGCGAGGTGAAAGACATGGCGGTGAGGGTGGTGGGTGGTGAAAATTCTGGCGAGTCTGGATTCAGTATCCCCAACCAAGCCCCTTGATTCCATGCGCATCCTGTGCGCTTGATCCCGCCATGCCGGATCCCGCAGAACCCTTCATCCGTATCCGCAGCCTGACGCAGGAGTTCGGCGACAACCAAGTCCTGCGAGGTGTGGATCTGGATGTTTTTCACGGGGAAACGCTGGTGATTCTCGGCGGTTCGGGCTGCGGCAAGTCCGTGCTGATCAAGCACCTGCCCGGTCTGCTTCAGCCCACTGGCGGCTCGATCACGGTGGATGGGGTGGAAATCACCGGCTTGCGCGAGCGGGAACTCGGCCCGATCCGCCGACAAATGGGAGTCTTGTTCCAAGGCGGCGCACTTTTCGATTCGCTCACAGTCGCGGGAAATGTGGCCTTCCCGCTCCGCGAAAGCGGGTGGAACGAGGAAGCAAAAATCGCCGCGCGGGTGGCCGAGGCATTGGAAATCGTCCATTTATCCGGCGAGGAGGACAAGCTGCCGCCCGATCTATCCGGTGGGATGCGCAAGCGTGCGGCCCTCGCCCGCGCCATTGTCCACAAACCTAGCTGCGTGCTTTTCGACGAGCCGCACACCGGCCTCGATCCCATCAACGCCGACGCCATCGACCATCTGATCAAAAATCTTCAGCGCAATCAGGGCGTCACTAACATCGTTATCACCCACGAGCTGCGCAGCGTTTTCCGGATCGCGGACCGGATCGTGTTTTTGGAAAAAGGTCGCATCCATTGGACCGGCACTCCGGCCGAACTCCAAGCCACGCATGACCCGATTTTACGGGCCTTCATCGACGGCGATTCCGGCGAAGGTTGGGGTGAGCCAATTTCGTCAGGGCTGGGCGGCGGCGCCCCTCGTGAGGCTGACTAAGCTGCGAAATTTCTCAAGCAGGGCGGGGCTGTGGATTGCGCCGCTGAGCAGGGCGAGATACGTCACGGCTAACAGGACGACGAGCCAGTAGAGGACCGCCAAGACGATTCCCGGAGGATCGAATTTCTTGTGACGGGCGTATCCAGCCGGGCAGGCGAAGCAGCGGTAGCCGAGCCAGAGATTGAGAACCGGCGCGAAAAACGCGAGCAACCAGAAACGGCTCATGCCGAGATTGAGCAAGCGTTTTAACCCGAGATAGACAATCACCAGCAGCGGCAGGAAGGCGGCGACGGGCAGAATTTGGTCCATCAGAATTTGGCCGAATTGAGCGATCAGAAGCGGGCTGGCCAATCTCAGCGCAAAATGCCAGACGAACGGGAAAACCAAGGTGGCGAGGATCAGGCTGCGCCGCCGGCCACCCGGCTCGGCCACAATTTGGGTCGTTGCGATCCGGGGGATCTGCTTCAGCGCAGGGCGGAGCGGCTCCGTAGGGGGGGCGAGTGGTTCTTTAACGGCCACCGGCACGTTGGTCCGCTCGAATAAGCCATCGATTTGGCCGGCCGGCCTCCACGCTTCCATGCTTTTCCTCCAGACCATGTCCAAGCGTGGATCCAACGATGAATTGGCGACCATCGTCCGCAATTCCTCAAAGCTTACCGGACCGAGCCTTTCACCGACGCAGGTGTAAAACCAGACGGTATCTTTGGCGGTCTTGCGCTTTTGGTCCGCCTTCGACTTTGCCTCGGCGGCGGCGCGGAGTTTCGACTCTTTCGCGGCGTTCGCATCGGCGGCGTTCCGGAGTTTCGCTTGTTTCTCAGCGTTCGCTTCGGCGGCGACCCGGAGTTTCGCTTCCTTGTCCGACTTGGCTCTCGCCTCCTCTTCAGCCTTTGCCCTCGCAGTGGCGGCGAGCCGTGCTTCTTCCGCCGCTTTGATTTCGCTGGCGGCCCGGAGTTTCGCTTCCTGAGCGGCATTGGCCTCGGCCGCAGCGCGGAGTTTGGCCTCTTCGGCAGCTTTGGCTTCGGCGACTTGAAGTCTCGCTTCGGCTGCGGCCTTGGCTATTGCCTCTTTGTGGGCTTGAGCTGCGGCGGCAACCCGGAGTTTTGCAGCCTCAGCGGCTGTTGCCTCGGCGGAAATGCGGGCGATTTCCGCCGCTTCGGCAGCTTTGAGTTTCGCTTCAGTCTCGGCTTGGACGCGTGCTTCTTCTTCGGCTTTCGCCTGCGCTCTAGCGGCGACGGTTTTGGTCTCCGCAGCGGCGCGGAGTTTCGCTTCTGCGATGGCATTCGCCTCAGCGGCGGCGCGGAGTTGTGCTTCTTCGAAGGCGTTGGCCTCGGCGGTTGCGCGGGCTTCTTCAGCCGCTTTCAACTTCGCCTCTGCGATGGCGTTTAACTCAGTCCGCCCTGAAGTTCGGGCTTCCTCGGCGGCATTGGCTTCTGCTGCCTCTCGGAGCTTGGCCTGCTCTGCGGCATTAGCCTCGGCGGCGGCTCGGAGACGAGCTTGTTCGGCAGCTTTCGCCTCGGCGGTTGCGCGGGCCTTTTCGGATGTTTCAAGTTTCGTTCTGGCCTCGGCATCGGCTCTCGCTTGGGCTTCCGCTTCGGCTTTCACCCTTGCTTCTTCCTCTGCTTTCGCGAGCGCTCTGGCGGCGGCGGCACTGGCATTTGCGGCAGCCCAGAGTTTGGCTTGTTCGGCAGCGTAGGCTTCCGCAGCGACTCGCAATTGGGCTTGTTCCGCTGCATGGGCCTCGGCAGTTGCCCTCGCCATTTCGGCAGCTTCGAGTCTTGCTTGGGTGGCGGCGGCGGCTCTCGCTTGTTCTTCTTCTTTGGCCTTTGCTACGGCAGCGGCGGCGGTCCGAGCTTCTTCTGCGGCCTTCGCTTCAGCGGCGGCGCGGAGTTTCGCTTCCTCGGTGGCTTTCGTTTCAGCGGCCTCGCGGAGTCTGACTTCTTGGGCTGCTTTCGCCTCGGCGGCGGCTCTAGCCAGTTCTGCGGCGGCGGCTATCTCGGCAGCTTTGAGGGTCGCTTCTGCTTCGGCGCGGACTCGCGCTGCTTCCTCAGCTTTTGCGTGATCTCTTGCTGCAGCGGCGATTCTGGCTTCCTCGGCGGCTTTGGCCTCGGCGGCGGCGCGGAGGTGCGCTTCTTGGGCGGCAGTTGCTTCGGCGGCGGCGCGGAGTTGAGATTGTTCGGCAGCTTTGGCCTCGGCATTTGCAAGGGCTTCTTCGGCAGCTTTGAGCTTTGCCTTGGACTCGGCGTCGGCCCGCGCTTGTTCCTCGGCTTTGGCTTTCGCCACAGCCACGGCGGCAGTTAGAGCTTCGGCGGTGGCTTTGGCCTCGGCGGTGGCACGTAAGTTTGCTTCGCGCGCGGCGTTGGCCTCGGCCGCTTCCCGCTGTTTGCTTTCTAGGACGGCGCTGGCTTCTGCGGCGGCACTGACCACTTCTGCGGCTTGAAACTCAGTGGCTGTTTTAAATTTCGCTTCAGCCTCGGCGTGGGTTCTCGCCTCTTCCTCGGCTTTGGCCCGCGCTCTAGCGGCGGCGGCGATCTTTGCTTCCTCCTCGGCTTTGGCCTCGGCGGCGGCCCGGAGCTTGGTTTCCATTTCGGCCTTGGCCTCGGCGGCGACTCGGAGCTTTGCTTGTTCGGCGGCGTTCGCCTCGGCGGCGTCCCGAGCTTCTTCGGCCGCTTTGAGCCTCGCTTCCGACTTGGCTTTGGCAATCGCGTCTTCCTCAGCTTTCGCCCGAGTCATGGCAGCTCTGGCTGCCTCCTCGGCTTTGGCGTCGGCGGGTGTCCAGAGTTTCGCGCCTTCGGTGGTTTTGCCACCGGCTTGCAGCTTGGATTCTCTCGCGGCTAAGGCTCCGGCTCTTTCCGCTGCGGCGAGTCTGGCATCCCTAGCGTCTGCGGCTCTCAAGCTTTCTTCGGCTTTCGCGGCAGCGGCGAACATGGCTTCCTCCGCGGCTCGTGCCTCTGAGATTTCCTTAGGTCTGACTGCCGCCTCAGCTTCCGGCGCGGCGGTGGGGTCGGGAAATTCGATTTTAGCGCCATCGCTGGAAGTGGCGGGTTCACATAATTTTCGCACCTCGTAAACCGGCTTCCACCCGTCCATCCCCTCGGTCCACACCAAATTCAGTGGCGGTTCGATTGTGAGATCTGAGATTTTCTCCTTCATCTCGGCCAAACTAACCGGCCCGAGTTGGTCACCATTTTGGATGTAAAACCACTGGTCAGCACCGGCGGCTTCGATGCGGGCTTCTTCCTCAGCCCTCGCCTTAGCGCGTGCTTCGCCTCTTGCCTTGGTCCGCTCCATGGCCTCGGCGTCGTGGATTCTATCTTCTGCTTTTGCCTTCGCTCTCGCCAGCGCCTTCGCCTCGGCGGCGACCTGGGCCTCTGCGATCACTTCCCGAGCCTCTTCCTCCAACCTCACAATCGCAGCGGTTTTCACTCCGGTGACCGTTCTGGATCTGAATTGTTGCATGGGCTGGTTTCGAGTCATTTTCGGAACTCTTGGCGGGACAATGCCTGAAAGTTTAGGAATGTGAAGCAATATTGATGGTTCGAAACCGGCCAAGTGCCCCCAAATCCGGCCATGGCTCAACGGATTTGGGAATTGGCTGCCAAAACTTGGTTTGAATCGCCTTAGGGAGATCTCCAATTTCCTTTTGCGGCTTGCACGATTCCGCGTTAGATGTCGGCGCTGCGGGGGATGGTTTTGTAATCAATCCGCCGCAACCGATCTCAAAAAATCCGTCACCATGCGCACTCTTCTATTTCTGCTCCCAGTCGTTCTCGTGGGCTGTTCTAGCTTTGGCAGCCGTCCCGTGACGCAACGTGAAATTTTAAAGCAATCGCAAGTTGAAATCGCCCGGCGAGAGCCGTGGGCATCAGACGCAGCCATCTTTGTCGAAAACCCCGGCGAACTCTCGCGGATGATTTGGAAAGTCAGAGCCGGAGCCTTCGACTACTCGGACTACCCGCATTACAAGGGAATCTACTTTGTCTCCGGCACCGAGCGCGAACTGCGATTCACCCGCGATGGCTGCCTGATGAATTACGCCGATCGCGGGAACCGCTGCCGGACGGCGGTCACCACGGCTCAGGCGGAAATGCTGATGGTTCCGGAGAAATGAACTGATCTCCAGATCGCGGCTGCTAGAGCAGCTTCAGCAAATCCTCCAGCCAGAAGCCGGTCTTTTTTCCCGTGTCGCCGAGCTGGTCGTGCGAGGTGAGAACCATCAGAATTTTGTGAGCAGTCATGGATGTGTTAGTCATTGGGTTAAAGCTACGAACTAAGAGCCTTGTTTCATGGGGTGCAACCGGAGTTTCTCCGCGTCCGATCTACGGAAAATCGACAGTTGTCAGCCCTAGGCAGCCGCTTAGTCTGCGCTCGCAGCGATGACGGCTTCTGAAATTTTTTCCCTGCTAGGTGCCGCCACCGCCGCCGGAGCGATCAATGCCGTAGCGGGCGGCGGGACGATCCTCACGTTTCCCACGCTGCTAGCCTTCGGCACGCCACCAGTAGTGGCGAATGCGACGAGCACCGTGGCCCTCGTTTT
This sequence comes from Akkermansiaceae bacterium, assembly GCA_043735445.1. Classification (GTDB taxonomy): domain Bacteria; phylum Verrucomicrobiota; class Verrucomicrobiia; order Verrucomicrobiales; family Akkermansiaceae; genus Luteolibacter. The sequence continues at coordinate 16,738 of JAYTEI010000048.1, forward strand.
CGGCACCAGCGGCTCGGTTTATGGATTCCGCCAGCATCTGCACTCGATCCGCGAATGGCTCTGGCGCTTCGTCCCGGTGAGCTTGCTCGGCGGATTGATCGGGAGCTGGCTGCTCACCATCACGGGCAACGAAATTTTCAGCCGCTTAGTCCCATTTCTAATCCTGTTCGCGACGCTGCTGTTTCTCGCCCAAGGCATCGTCGCCCGCTTGATTCGCCGTTCTGCCGCTGAAATGCCGCGCATTTGGCCTGCCCAATTATTTCAGTTTCTCGTCGCCATCTACGGCGGATTTTTCGGCGCGGGGATCGGCATCTTGATGCTCGCCACCCTTGGATTCATCGGCCTCAGCGACATTCATCAGATGAACGCCCTGAAAAATATCCTCGGCTCGCTGATCAATGTGGTCGCCGCCATCATGTTCATTTGTCGCGGCCTCGTCGATTGGCCGAAAGTCGGAATCATGACGCTCGGCGCGATCGCCGGCTACTATCTCGGCTCCCACTACTCGCAGAAAATCCCGCAACTGTGGGTCCGGCGCATCGTGCTCGTGATCGGCTTCGGCATTTCCGCGATCACGTTCTATTGGCAGTTTTCCTGAGAAAATCCGGCGATCAAGCGACCATCTGGGCGTCGCGCTCGGCTTCGAGTTCGGCTTCAAACTCAGCCTCCTGCTTGGCCTTGATGCCCTCTTCACTGGAATTGTAAGCCTCATCGGCAGCGGCCTGTGCGGCGGCTTGCTGGGCAGCGAGTTCTTGGTCTTTCGCGGCATCGCGAGCCATGCGTTTGTCCAATTTCCTCTGCTCGCGCTCCCGGCGCTTGTAATCTTTGCTTGGTGTGACGGCCATAGATAAAGTCTTTCTTCGTTGCGGAATTCGCGGCCTCATACCGTGCGGCACGAGTTGAAAGCAATTGAAATAATGAGAAATGATCGGCCCGAAATTTCGTGAACTTCGCCTCATTCGTGATTGAATGGCCCGGATGAGCGGAAACAAAGGAAGCCAACCCAGCCGCGACGGAGAAATCCCGCCGCAAGATCCATTCGGCGTGCTGGCCGGTCTCGGCGATCTACCTACCGGACCGGTCATTTCAGCAAAGACCTCCCAACGCGGCCAGAAAAACACCAATCGCGGCCGAGTGGACATCGTCCGCCAGACCGCCCATCGCGGCGGCAAGGGAGTCACCGTCGCCCGAAATTTCAGCGGTATCGGACTGGCCGAGAAGCAGGAACTCGCCAAGAAAATGCAGAAACTCTGCGGCGTCGGCGGCACGGTGAAGGATGGCTGCATCGAAATCCAAGGCGACAAACGGGAAGAGATGAAACGCATCCTCACGGAAGCTGGGTTCAAGCCGGTTTTCGCCGGTGGGTGATTGACGCTCAACGAAGGCATCAGCGCTCTTCAAGTGGAAAACCTAGCCTCGCCAACACAGCCCGCATTGGGTCAGACTCCAACCATGAACCGCATCATCGTCGGCTTCGTTCTGGCTCTTTTTTACAGTTCGAATCTGTCCTTCGCTGAAGAGATCAAGGGGCCACGAGTTGCAGAGCTGAACGCCTTCTGGACCGAGGTCTCGCGATCCGTCAGTGAGGGGGATTTTGATGCCTATCAGGCTAGCTGCCATCCAGAGGGAGTGCTGGTTTCAGGCATTTAAAAAACCAGTTCACCGGTCTCGGAGGCGCTCAGCAAAGGTTCGTGAGCATGGCCAGAGGAAGTCATTGAGACCTATCCCGGAGTCATGTTAGTTGGGATTGCACCCGTCCACGAGTGCGTCCATCCGCCAAATCACGCGATCAAGCGTGAAGAAATCGCACGTTTCGTGTGCTCCACGGTTTCCGCCGCCTCCTCGTCCATCGAGGACAGGATGCCGGCCAGATCGGTCGCGATTTCTTTTCGCATGTGGGACACAAATTCCACACCCTTCGGAGTGATGCGCACCATGATCTTCCGCCGGTCTTCCGTAGCATGGACGCGTTCCACGTAGCCCAACTTCTCGATTCGATCAACCAAGCCGGTTGCCGCGGCGGTCGAGTGACCCACCTTTGCCGCGATGTCCGTCATCGTCAGATATTCTTCGCTGGAAAGATAGGTCAGCAGGAAGAATTGGGGATACGACAGATTGCCTCGGTTCAACTCTTTCGAGAGGTTCAGGATGCAGCCGCGCTGGGTGAACAGGACGAAGTCTGCGAGACGGCCGGCGTCAGCCTTGACCGAAGCACTCGGGGTGCTTGATAAGCTCAGTTTCATGGGGGGATGTTGGTGGGGGGATTCCTCCGCAGGGTTGGGGAGGAGAGAGCAATTGCTTGCTGACGGTTAAAATCTTGCCAGAATTCTGGACTCGGCGACATTACGCAATCGCGTGACATTGTGGATTGCTGCCTCGATCAGCACTCCACGAATGAAAAATGACACCGAGGTTCCCGGTCGGATTCCCAGGCAGGCTGGAGCCACTGTTGAAATTTGAGTAAAGATTCTAAACTTATTTTCTAAGACTTGAAACTATTAAGTCAAATCAGGTTGCACATTGTTCCAATGGCCTTGGCCGTCGCCATGGCCATTGGCGCAGTTGGTTATGTAACAGTAATTACTCATCAAGAGACGACCAAACCCAAAGTAAAAACAATCGGAAATCCGCAGTCTGTTAGTTCTTACTCGCAGTCTCGGAAGACTAAATATAAGGACATCTTAGTTGGAAGTCCGGAGAAAGCGGATGTGCATAGTCAAGACTTGCGTTTGGTTGAAATGCTCAAACAATTGGACAAACATCAGGGTAAAGATGGGCTTGGAGATCTAATTGCTGACATCTCTATGTGCTGGTCAGAAATTGATCCTGAAGGTTGTTATGAGTGGGCAATGAGTATGCCTTCCCACCTTGATCGTTATGTTGCTCTCTTAAGATTGTCAGAAATATTAGTGAAAAATGGTAATGTTGATTCATTAAACCATTTCATCGCATCGACACCAAAAGGAGAGTTGAAAGATGTTCTCATCAAGTCGAATTTTGCAGGTTTGGCTCGCCTTGATATGAATGTTGCTCTTGCGTTGAGTGGCGACCTTGGCAGTGCCGGAGCAACGAGTTCTTCAGCTCATGATTTGGCACAAGTTCTTTTTCATGGCTATGATTCTTCTGATTGGGGGGAAATTATAGAAAATCTTAAACATGGAAGCTTTCGAGAATCTGTAGTTTATGAACTCATTTCGAAAACCGCCAAAAAAGATGCCAATGAAGCGTTGTTAATGTTTAATGAATTTGCCCCCAATTCACGAGAGCATATCGGGTTTTCTATGTCTGCCATAGCGAGTCAGCTCGTGGTATGAACCGAGGACATGGGTTACAAGTTGACCGGGGACATGGGTTACACACGGGGGTCAGAATGAACGGGGGTCAGTCCTTTGAAATCAGAATTTATGGTTGACCTCGGGGGATTTTGAGGCTTGGTTTCAGACAACCTTGATTCCAATATCCGGGAGCCGTGTATCACGTCATGGCTCGGGGCGACGGAGGAAAACCCCTTTTCATCGGCAAGGAGGACCACGAGTCGTTCGTCTGC
>JAYTEI010000049.1:0-20277 GCA_043735445.1 Akkermansiaceae bacterium
GCCCAGATCAAAGGCACCTTCGGGGTTTCCAGCGATGTGACCAAGCTCGTCAAAGCCCAACACGAGGCCAGTAACCTCGCTTTCCAGCTCCAAGTGAAGAACGAGGCCTACGAAGAAGAGCTGCTGTTAGCCCGAGAAATCCAGCAGGCGCTGGCTGGCGAGGGCTTCCCCGCCGCGACTGCTAGCAACCAAAACCAGCTCACCTTCGGTGCCCGCTACATCCCGATCTCGGGCCTTGCTGGCGACTTCTTCGAGGTGATGAAAGTCAGCGAAGATTCTTATGGGGTATTGATCTGCGACGTGATGGGCCACGGCGTCCGCTCCGCCCTCATTGTGGCGATGCTCAGAGGACTGCTAGAAAAGCAACGGGCACAAACCGCCGAACCCGGCCTGTTTCTCCAAGGTCTCAACGAGGGTCTCGCCGCCATCCTCGAACGGGCCGGCACCACCATGTTTGCCACCGCTTTCTTCGGGGTGATCGACCTCGCTGCGAGCACTTTCAAATACGCCTGCGGCGGCCATCCCGGCCCCATCATCGCCGGTAAGAACGGCGTCCGCCAAATCGCCTGCGAGCGCTCCGAAAAGGGTCCCGGACTGGGTTTGATCAAAGGGGCCGCTTACCCCACCCAGGAAATCGACCTCGCGGAAATCGACCGGATGATCCTCTTCACCGACGGCGTCCTCGAGGCAGAGAACCAGAGCGGCGAAGCGTTTTTCGAGAACCGGCTGATGGAAATCATCGCGATGAAGTCCGCCGACCCACTGGAGTCGCTACTCGACGGCGTCCTCTCCAGCGTCCTCGCCTTTTCCCAAGGCCAGCGCTTCGACGACGACGTCTGCCTGTTAGGATTCGAGTTGACGCGGGGTGGCCGCGCCTGAAGGCCGCCGCCCGGCCTTGGATAACTGGTGCGACCGAGCACCCAGTTGTCATGAACTTTAAAATTGCAGGAGCGACTTTACTTTAATTCGTCATGGATTGTTAAATTTGCGGCTCAGGATATTTCCCGTGCTCCAGCCGTCTCAGAAGCAATTTCTTAGCATCAAATGGAGCGAAGCTGACGGCCCACTGATCATTGCCACGAATTCCGAGCCTAGCAGCTCATTCACTCAGGCAGGCTTGCTAGACAGTGTGGGTGGCGTTACTGCCAGCGGCTTCACCACCGCTTCGACGACCACTCCTTTTGATTTGGAAGGATCCTACAGCTTTGGTGACCACCCGAATACCAAGCTGCTAAACGGTGGCGAGTGGTCGCTCGATACCAACTGGAATCCCGTGGCGGTGCCGACGTCCTCAGTGACGACGACGCTGATTTTTGACATCAATGCCCCTTACACGGCAGGGAACGACCTGGGAAGCAACTTGCGGGTGAACCGGATCGTGCTGAACGCAAACGGCTTAACGCTCGCCGGTCCCACTGGCGTTGAATTCGGGGGAGCCACTCCGCAATTGATCCAAGGCAGCGTCAACCCGGTCGTGGTGGAAACTCCAATGGAACTTGCGGTGCCGGCACCACCATTGGCGGTGCCGGCACCGGACAAGTGAAGACCGCCGGGTTGATTTCTGGCCTCGGGCGGCTGATCAAGAGCAGCCCCGGCATCCTGTTGACGAGCACCGCGAACAACACCTACAGCGGAGGAATCACCATCCTAAGCGGCACCATTAAGCCCAACTTCCTAGGGTGCCTTGGCTCGGGACCTGTGACACTGGCGGGCGGCGTGATTTTCAATCAATCTAACGAAGGATCCGGCTACGAAGGCAACGGCCCTGGAAATGCCTACCCGAATGATTTCATCCTGAGTGGCGGCGAGGTCACCTTCAATGTCGCCTTCGGTGGGGCGGCGGATATCTGGACCAATACTGAAATTTCAGCGCCCGGCAGCATTAAGGTCATCGGTGGCGGACGTGCCCAGGGCCTGACCTTGCAAGGGGTCAATACCTTCTCCGGCGGGGTGACCATCGCTGGTCCAGCCGACTCGCCCAATGTGAGTGTTTATAACAACGGTTCGCTGGGCACTGGAACCTTGAGCACCACCATGACGAGCACCGACGTGGCGGGAGGCGGTCTGCGGGTGAATGCAAATCTCTCAGCAGTTCCGAATGCGATCAATCTGGGACCGACCGCCGCCCATCGGCTGGTCGTCAATACCAGCCCAGATGGTGCCGGCCCCTTCACCGCGACCTTCACCAACACGGTGTCCGGCAGCGGCGGATTCGTGAAAGCCGGCAACGGCACGGTGGTGCTTGCCGGAACTAATACTTACGGCGGCAGCACCCGAGTTAAAGGTGGCCGACTTTTGCTCAACAACACCAACCCCGGTGCCGGAGCCGTCGCCGTAAATGCCGCTGGCCGGCTCGGCGGCAAACCCGCAGCCGTCACCGTCGCGTCCTCGGGTGGACTGGTGCTCGATATCAATACCTGGGCAGCTCCAAGCGCGGGCCTAACGGTCAATACCCTGGGCCTACCTGCAGGTTTGCCATGGGCGGTCGATGTGAGATTCACCGACGGCGATGCCTTCACGGAAACGAACAAGACCCTGCCGATCATCACCGCCAGCGGGGGGATCACCGGTTTCAATGTCGCGGATGTGACGATCAGTGAGGATGCCAACTTCCCCGGCGGTGGCACTTGGGTCATCCAGCAAACCGGCAACACCCTTGAACTGGTTTACACGGCGTTGATTCTAACGGACTACGTGGCGTGGGATGCCCTGTTCGCGGAAGATCTCTCGGATCCTGCGGGCGACTTCGATGGCGACGGCCAGATAAACCAGAACGAATATGCCTTCGGCCTCGATCCGATCAGCGGCTCATCGGTCAACCCGATCACTTTGCCCTTCAATCGAAGCACTGGCTTGTTCAGCTACACCCGGCGTGCGACGACGGGACTGAATTACCGCTATTACTGGTCCACCGGGCTGGCAACCTGGACAGTTTTCACCCCCGCATCCGTGGGCTCGAATTCGGGAAGCCCGGTTGAAGTGATCACCGTCCACGGGAGCCTTGCTCGCCAACCCATCCCTGTTCGTCCGGGTGACTGCGGAGTGATCGCTTTGCCGGGTGATCGCTAACAAATCAAAGGCCGGGAGTTCGCCTCCCGGCCTTTTTTGGGAATGTGGCGGAATTTTAAAAGCATCATTACTTCAACACTCCGAACTCGAAAGCACCGAGGTCTGGAGCTTTGCCTTTGAAGGGCAAACCGGCGTCCACACCTATATCGATGGCGTCGTTGCCCACCTTCAGTTTCATGAACGGCACGATCGGCAGTTCGCCGTTAGGTTGGCGGGGTTGCACGAGGTCGGATTCGTTTAGGCTATGGAAATCCCTGTCTGCTAGACGCAACTTGAGATCGAATGAATTCGCAGCGAGATCGCAGGCGTCGCGGTTGAGGTTAGTGACCTCGCTACGGCCTTTGTAGCCGAGATTGTTGCTTAACTTATGCTTGTAGCCCGGAACATCTTTCGAGTTGTTAGCATCGCGGCAGAGCAAGTTGAAATTCACACTGTTTAGATAAGCGGAGTTGTTAATTAGGTCGATGCCCCCGGGTTGGTGATTGGCATAGAAACCGGCAGAGCGGTTACGCACCGCCAGCGACTGGCGGATGACATGGCGCGGAATGGTAGCCGGCAATTGCGACGCCGACCAAGTGCCATAGCCGCCGAGTTTGAAACCATTGCCATCGCCAAGCCCTTTGAACGAGGGATCAAAGCCGTTATAGAACGACCAGCAATTCTCGATCAAGACTGGCTCGCAGGTGGTGATCAGATCGAAGCCGTCATCGCTGTTAAACCACGCGCGGCAGCCGCGGAAAACATTGCCGGTGCTGCCCCTCGGCACATGAAAGCCGAAGCCATCGACGTTGCCGCCTTTGCAGTTTTCCGAGGTGAAATCATAGTTTCGATAGGCATCACAGTTAAGCACGAGATTATCAGAACCTTTACCTAACCAAAAGCCGATGGCTTGGCCGTCATGCATTTGGAGTTGTTCGTAAATGTTATGATCGCCCTCGTTGTCGAAGCAGATCGACTGAGTGTGACCGGTGATGGTCACCTGCACGCCCGTCACTGCGAGTCCTTTAAAATGCAACCATGAACCCGTGACATTGAACGCGGTCACCCGGTAGCTAGGTGGCTGCACCCCGGAAAAATCGAACACCGGTTTTTCGCCGACAACCGCGAAATAACAGATCGGCTTGCCGGGCCTGCCGCTTTTCCCAAGGTCGATCACCTGGCCGCGGTTGCGCTCGAAGCGCGCAATTTGTTTCTCCGTCATCTTGTAAGTGCCGCCGTGGATAAACACGGTATCACCCGGACTCGCGGATTTTTCCGCTCGCTGGATGGTGGCGAAGGGCGCAGCCGCCGTGCCGGGATTGGTGTCCTTGCCAGCGGTGGCCACATGAAGATCGCCAGCGTAAAGCGCCAACGGAGCCAGCGCTAACAGCCCCGCGAAGATGGCTGGTTTTCCATAACTGGAGAATGTCGTTTGCATGAATGGCGCAGTCGCCTTACGCCAAGTATCCAAGCCCGGAAATTTTAGACAATCGCATAACTGGGTTAATGGATCAGCCGCAGTCCAAGATGACGAGCCACGATTCTAGCAGTTGGTGCCGCCTCGGCCCTTCCACTTCCAGCCGCAAGTCCGGCAGCAGATAGGCGGTGGCCATCAGAGTCGTGCCCTTCGCCTCGTGCAGCACCAGCGAGCTGACGATTTCACTACCTGCTAGATGCTGGAGCGTGCCGCGCTCGATCATGATCACGCTGGCCCCCGGCGCGTCCATGTTTGGAAAAACGCCGGGCGGGAAATCGTCTGGCGAGACCGACTCGATTTCCCTCTGCGCCCGCAGCCGCGAATGCAATTCCCGCAAGCTCGCTGCCACCTCACCGGCGGCAGCGCGCTGGATGACGACGGGCAGGGTGCTCATGGTAAACCCAGCCGTGCCGGGCTGCGGCGGGCCGGCTCGCAGTTGCTCGACGAGCACACTGGCGGTGCCGTTAGTTTCCGCCAGAGCCTGGCCCCAAGACCATGTTAGAAGAGTCGCGACAGTTACTTCCATCGCCGCCGCGAGCGAATCTAAGCGAATTGTGAATGCACTTCCCAAGCAGCGGACTGCCACTTCGTCCGGCTCAGCAGGAAATTCCAGAGTCATGGGTGCAGCGCTGTCAGGCATTTCGCGAAACAGCTTTCCCGCCGCCGCCACCGCTTGCGTGGAAGGCTCGCTCCAGCGGGATAGGGTCAACTCATCCGCGTCATTGCCAGTCAGCCGCGTGAGAAATCCTCGCAGGACCCGAGCAATGGACCGCCCGTCTAGCAGCGCGTGATGGAAGGTCCAGACGAAGCGCCGCGCACCCTGCCAATAGACCGCCCGCCACGGCACCTCGTGGGGCGCAAGCAGTGGGCGACGGCGATCAGCCGCGAGCCATGATTCCCATGACCGAGGCTCGGCGTGCTCCAGTTCCAATAGCTCTAGCGGACGCACCCGCTCCAATCCCACAGGCATCCCTCCCACCGTTAGAAAGGCGATTCTCAGCGCTTCCGTCTGTGCCACAGTTTCGTCCCACGCCGCCTTCACCTGCCCGTCGCTGAAATCGCGTGAGAGGATAATTTCTACCTGTTCCACATGATGGCCCGCCCCACCCGTGGCGTGCGAATCCCACAACATCACACGCTGCAAAGGGGCCAAGCCGGGCAAGGGTAAGGATTCGTCAGTCATGGCATTGCAGGTCGCCACCAGCTTCGGCATGAGTGACTTCCTCCGCCAGCGAAACCTCTCACAAACCCTTGTCCTACCGAGATCTGCGGGCACCCCGTGTCATGCAAAAAATGAACTTGTCATCCAATGACGATCTTGCATCATGCGCCACGCTTCACGGCAAACGGGCGTAAACCCCCACCCCACCCTTCGCATTTGTGGTGAGAATTCTCCGCAAACCGCCAATTTTCTCAGAACAAAATTTATGATAATCCATCTAGCAAACTTCAATTATTGGGCGATAAGTTTGCAATGGATGTGCCTTAGGGCTGTCTAAAAAGCTTTGCCCGAGTGTCGCAAGTGCGGGTTGTGATCGGGTGAAAAATGGAACGTCGTCTTTCCGGGGGGGAGGGCGGCGTTCTCATGTCTGGCACCAGCGCCAGTACAGCAGGTGCCATCCAAGATTCGATGCACTTCGTCGCAGAGCGACGGCAGATATTAGCGGTGGACTCCAATCTAGGGACCGGGTCAGAAGCAGAACAGATCCCAAGGCACCCGCCGCATTGACTTCACCAAGGAATCGAAAAATAATCACCTTCCATGAAATCCGGGCAGCGCATCCTTCATCTAAAAGAAACCAACGAGATCCCCACGGCACGCCTTGGTCCTTATGAAATCGCAACTCTTATTTCCACGGAAGAGGAGGGCGCGGCCACCGCTTACCGCGTCCGGATCGAACCCCATCAACGGACGAGCGTGAGCTATCACCGAATCGCCGAGGAATTCTATCAGGTGCTAGCCGGCAGGGGCACGGCCGTGCTCAATGGCGTCGAGCATCCGCTGGAACCCGGCGATTTCCTCCGCCTGCCGCCGGGCACGACCCATGGCTTCATCACCGGTGAGGAAGCGCTCGTAATGTTAGATATCCATTGTCCCGGCTCGCGACCGGATCGGGATGTCTTCTTCGTCGGTGAAGCTCCCGAAGGTTTTGCCACTTGCTAGGACATCAACTCCCAGATCACGCTGCTCCCTGTTTAAGCGACGCTGGACCAAGTAATTTCCGAAGTGCCGCTCCTGCATCGGTCTCATGCGCCGCCTACTGGGTCCGCAGATACTTTTGCACTGGCGACTTCGTGCCGTCCTTGAAGGTGATTGGCCCATTCGAAAATTGGGAATTGTTGGTGACGGTTAGATAGAGATAGTCGCCGACTTCATACATGGTATCCGTGGGTTTGAATTTGAAGAATTTATCTAATGACACATCATCGAGTGAATAGTTTGCCTTGAAGTCCGCCAGCCCGAAAATGACACTCCAGGCGGCGCTGCTCTGCATGGCCGTCACCGAGACCGGGTTATCTAACATCGGCAGCCCCGCGAGTTTTGCCGGACGCACCTCGGAGTCATCGCCTCCATTTTTGAGACTCCTTCTTGTCGAGGAAGTATTTGAGGAACTTCCCGTCCGCGACCGCTGTGCGAAATTTTCCCAACCAAGCTTTCTCCGCACGTTGGTCGGCCAGCGTTGGTGCGCCGTTTTTTGCTTCAGAGAATTCTTGGCTCAGCAAGTAGGGCAGCGGCCCGAAGGCGGGATGCGCGGTCGCCAGTGCTTGGAGATTCGCGAGGCGCGGCACCGGTTCTTCCAGCACTGCGAGCGTGGTCTGATAGGACACCGTCCGGGGTTCTACACCTGTCGCCGAAATACCGCAGCGTCTGGACTGCATCGGCCCGGCCATCCTGCGCCTTGAACATGGTGGCGTAACTTTGCCATGGGTCGAACTCGTCCTAAGTGAAGTCCGTGCCGCAACACAAGCCAGGAAGTGTCAGCACGTTGCGTCTAAGACATCGAACCAAACGAACCTTTCTGGAAGCAAGAAACGCAGTCCGCCGCAAAGAGCCCTTGGCAAGCGGGTGGTGATGATTACTGTACATATCTCAAGCAATCCGAATTTGTGCGCTCACGCGCGTCACCACGTTCCCCATCCCACTCCCATGAAAACACTCAGTTCTATCGCAGCACTCGCGCTAACATGTGCCGTCGCATTTTCCGCTGATGTCGTCGCACCATCGGTTACATCCGCTTTGATCACACCTTGAACTGTCAATATCACCAACGCTGTCGGATCGATTAATATTACCATGCAGATCACCGATGATGACAGCGGTTTAAGCTTTGGAAATTTGTTCCTATATAACCAAGCTGGCGAGTTCATTGAATCTATCTATTTCGACGGAACCCAGCGGACGAACGACGGTCCGTTTAACGGGAGTTATACCATCACCATCGAAGTTCCAAGATATCCCGACCCCGGCACTTGGCGGGTGGACGCGCTGGTCGATGACGTCGCGACGAATCGCCGGAATCTCGGTGGTCCCGATCCCGCCAATACGCCCTTGCCGCCTCTTTCCGTCATGACTTTTACGCTCGTCAACACTGGCGTAGTCGATAACTCGCCGCCGAGTCTCGTGACTCATTCGATGTATCCCACCGCAGTGAACGTCACGAGCGCGAGCGCGGCCCTCAATTTCACCTTCGAGTGCGACCATACACCCGCCGGGATCAACTATCGCTTCATCTATCCGCACGCGCCAAGCGGTGCCATTCGCTACGATCTGCTCAAGTATTTCTCCGACTACGACCGGACTGCGGGGGACAGCAACAGCGGAGTCTATCAGACAACTCTAACTCTTCCGCAAGGAAGCGAGGCGGGGATATGGACCTTCGAGGTTTTTCTCCAAGACAAGGTAGGAAATAACCAATTTAAGCCCGCAGGCAGCGTTGCCGTGAACTTGCCACCCGGAACCGAGCCGACGAACTTCCTCGCGCAAGCGGTGGACGCGGTGCTGCTTCCTTTTACAACCGGAGGCAGTGGCTGGATCCTACAAAATGTCGATAGTCACGACGGTATCGATTCCGCAATGAGCTTGCCGCTGGCTAACGGCGGCGAAGCGACTTTCCAAACCACGGTGACAGGACCGGGCACACTATCATTCCAGTGGCGGGTCGATTCGGAAATTGATGCGGATTTCCTCACCGTTCTCCTCGATAACTCAGCACTTCAGGAAATCAGCGGCTACGAGGATTGGGTGGAATACTCGGTGAATATCCCGGCGGGAAATCACACGGTGAAGTGGCGCTACAAGAAGGATGCTAGCGGGTCTAACGGCGACGACCGCGGCTGGGTGGATGAAGTTCGTTTCCTCCAAAACTCCGACGTCGCGCTCCCTCAACTCCAGAATCTGCGGATTTCACCGCGCTCTGTGAATTTACTAACGGGACCGAAGGAAGTCACCTTGACCGAGGCCGTCACTAACACGACTCGCCGCTACGCTCAAGGTGGCGAGGCATTCCCGGTGAAAGGGAGCAAATTTTTACACGCGGGCAATCCTGCTGCCGCTGGCACGCAAGCACCTCTCGCGCGGGCACTTGATGTCACTCCGGGTGGCGTGGATTTCAGCGTGAGGGCTGCCGTGGACACTGTCACTTTGCAAGTCACAGATGCGGTGGCGGGCTTCCAATCAGGCGATCTTGAGGTGACTGACCCGACCGGCAGGACGACTGGTAGTTTGTCTTTCAGCATGGGCGAGCGCGTCTCGGGAGATAACTTGAATGGAATCTATCAGATTCCAATTGCTATTCCCCGTTACGCCTTGCCGGGAACGTGGACGGTGAGATGTCGTCTCAGGGACGCCAATGCCTATTTCTATGATCCAGCGGGCGACTTCCAGGCCGGTTTCTTTACTTACCTCAATGGCGCGAACCGGATCAGCGGTAACGATATGGCCGGCACCTATCAGTTTTCGAAAACACTTCCGCAAGGCAGCGCCATGGGTCAATGGGAAGTCGGGATTTACCTTCAGGATATGACTGGGAGGGCTAAAAGTTATGGGAATAATTCCAGTCTCTACCCAGAGCCGTTCACTGGTTACTTCACCATTTCCTCCGCACCGATCTCCACCTTCGCTGCCTTCGTGGCGAGCTACTCGCTCTTGGGGGGCAATGCCCTAGCAGGTGCGGATCCTGATCACGACGGCAGAAACAACGCGACCGAACTTCTGCTCGGTAGTAACCCGACAAACGCGGCGAGCAACGGAGCCGGGCTAATCAATACCAGCCGGGATGCCACGCAGTTTCACCTCGATTTCACCATCAATCCGGCTCTAACGGTCACGGCCAACGGCGGCTTCTTCGAACTCCGCGATGGCGGCGGCGGTGCTCCGCTCAAGGTGAAAGGCCAGACCCAAAACGGCCTTGCCGCCGCTTGGGCAAACCCAACTCCGGCCCTCATCGCGGGGACCACCTATAGAGTGAGTGTGCCGTTTGACAGCGGAGCGACGGGATTCGAGCGCCTCTATTTCGAGACTCCATAACTCGCTATCATCCTTTATGAAAAATACTCTACTAACAGCACTGGTGTGTTTAACTGTCCTGCCGGTCTCCGCTCAGCCGCCGGCAGCCGCCAAATCCAACGATCAATACTACCAGCTCGGCAATGATTCTAAACCGCAGGATGGCGTGCCGCAGGGGAAGTTCACCGCGCCGTTAGTGATTCCAAGCCAGGTTTTTCCCGGCACCCAGCATACCTATTGGGTCTATGTCCCCGCGCAGTATGATCCGGCCAAGCCGACGGCGGTGATGATCTTCAACGACGGCCAAGCCCTGATGGCCGAGCCGGGCGACGTGCAAGCGCACCGGGTGCTGGACAACCTGATTTATCGCCGGGAAATCCCTGTAATGTTAGGAGTGTTCATTAATCCGGGCCGCCGTCCTGACCAGCCCGAGCCTACCCCCCGTGACTGGGGCGATAAGACGACGAACCGCGCAGATGAGTATAATCCGCCGACTGATAGATACGCTCGCGTGATCATGGAAGAACTCATGCCCGCGTTGAAAATGAGTTATAACATTTCACCCGAGCCGGAGCTGCACGCCATCATGGGTTCTAGCTCGGGCGGGTGCGCCGCGTTCGCGGTTGCGTGGTTCCGTCCCGATGATTTCCGCAAGGTGATTAGCTTCGTCGGAAGTTATACCGACATCCGCGGCGAGCATATCTATCCAGAGCTGGTGGCAGCAAGCGACCGCAAGCCAATCCGGATCTTCATGCAGGACGGGCGCAACGACAACCGCCGCCCGGACAATTTGAACAAGGACTGGTTCTACCAAAACGTCCGCCTCAAAGACGCTCTAACCAAGAAGGGCTACGACTTGAACTTCACCTGGGGCATCGGCAATCACGGCCAGAAACAAGGTGGCGCCATTTTCCCGGAAATGATGCGCTGGCTTTGGCGCGACCAACCGGTTTCGTCCGATCCTAACAACACTGTGGAACGCGCTTTCCGCACTCCAGCCGGTTAGGGGAAGTTAATTCCAAGACCGCCTAGCAGCCCGCGCAATTCCGGCGACTGCCCCGCGAGCACATCGTCGATCATTCCATGGTAAGTCGCGGGGACTTTTGATTTCATGAACTCCAAAACCGTGGCGATAATTTGCTCGGTCATTTCCTCGCTGAGGCCGAGCGCGATGAGTTTTTCCTTCAGTTCATTCATAATTCAAACGTGTGGAGAAAAGTGCCGGGAACAGGACTCGAACCTGCACACCTTTCGATACCAGAACCTAAATCTGGCGCGTCTACCAATTCCGCCATCCCGGCTTTCGGGCGCGACTCTATCGTCACTCGGGCATGGCGCAAGCCCTCAATACGAGGTCGTAGATACAAAATACTTCCGGCGGAGACAGCCAGGACACATTTCCCGCTCACTGCCGATAGATCGTGGGCACACCAAGCTTCCTCGTTGCCGTTGGTGTGCCCGTTGTCCTTGCACCGCACCCACCGATTGCGAAATCATCCGCTGTGCCGCAGCTCCCTGCATGGTTAGAAAGATACCGGATTTTGCCGAAGTGCGTGCTGCAATTCGCGGCGGGGCTGTTTCTCATCAACCTCATCAACGCCGCGCAGTTTCTTCTGCTCAACTTGTTTCTGAAATCGCGTGGACTTGAAGATCCGGCGATCGCGGCTCTAACGTCTCACCGCTTTCTCGCCACGTTCTTCCTCGCCATCCCCGCCGGTCTCTGGCTGCGGGGGAAACCGCTGCGCAAGTCACTCGTCATCGGCGCGGTGTTGTTTCCGCTGACCGCGCTGGCTGCGTTAGAAACCGTGCGGCTCGGCGCGATGACCGCCGCATCGGTTAGTTTTCTAGCGATGGGCTTCGCCGGGCTGATCCTCAACGTCGCCAGCCTGCCGATGATGTTGCGGCTCGCTCCGCCCAAGCAATCGAGCGAGGCACTGAGCCTGCTGTTTGCGACGTGGGGTGCCGCTAGCATCTGCGGTGGAGTCTTGTCGAGTGTGTTGCAAACTATCAGACACTTCGAGGTCGGGAGTGCCCGCATTGTGTTTAACGAACACGCCACGTTGTTGATTCTGACACTCTGCGGCTTGGGTGCGCCGTTTTTGTATGCGCGGCTTCCCGATCCGGTTCCGGTGGAGAAATCGACGCGTCACTGGTTGCATGTCCATCGCGAGGATTGGCCGGTGCTGTTGCGCGCGATTGTTCCTTCCATCTGCATCGCGACGGGTGCCGGGCTGAGCATCCAGTTCCTCAATCTGTTTTTCAGCCACGTCTATCAGCTCGACTCTGCGACCTACTCGGCCTTCGGCTCTATGAGCTATGTGTTGGTTCTGTTCATGGGCTTGATCGTGCCAGAAGTCCGCCGCCGGTTCGGCTGGCGCGGGGCGATCCTCGGGGTGCAATCGGCGGCGGTGGTCATGCTCGCCGTCCTCGGTCTAACAGAGCTCTGGAAGGACGCTGGCTGGGCACTGCCGGTCGCGCTGGTGTGTTTCATTTTTCGCCAGCCGCTGATGAATATGGCCGGGCCGTCAACCAGCGAACTCTCGATGGCCTATGTGGGTGAGCGGAACCGTGAATTGATGAGCGCTTGCAACGGCGCAATCTGGAGTGGCTCGTGGTGGCTGGCAGCACGCGCGTTCGAAGCTCTCCGCAGTCACCATTTTCCCTACTGGCAGATTTTCCTGATGACGGCCGCGCTCTTTCTGATAGGCACGCTGTCCTATCTCGGCCTGATCCGGACGGTCGAGCACCGAGAGTTGCGGAGTGGAAACAACAGCGTTACGAATGAGTCGCTCTAAGCGGCCATCTGGACCACGGCATTTGAGGTTCGTTTGTGTGAGCCAAGCGTTGGCTACTAACACAACCCAGGGCGGGAGATCCGCAGATCTCCCGCCGTAGGTTAGACCCCGGATCGGGAGCAATCGAGCACTCAGCTCGCAAGCCTCGCACCTGATTCCCTAACCGAGGGTTTGGATTACTTCTTTGCCGCTTTTTTGGCGACTTTCTTAGCGGCCTTTTTCGCAGGAGCCTTTTTGGCGGCGTTCTTCGCAGGAGCGGCCTTCTTGGCAGCAGCCTTCTTCGCTGGGGCTGCTTTCTTGGCGACCGTCTTCTTTGCTGCCTTCTTGGCGACTTTCTTGGCGCTTTTGGCGACCTTCTTCACCGCTTTCTTGGCTGCCTTTTTCGCAGGAGCCTTTTTGGCGGGGGCTTTGGTTGCCGCTTTTTTCGCAGCCTTTTTAGCGGCGGCTTTTTTAGCCGGGGCTTTCTTGGCAACTTTCTTCACGGCTTTCTTGGCGGTCTTAGCCGCTGCTTTCTTTGCTGTTTTTTTGGCAGCCATTGTTTTGTGTCGTTGGAGTTCGCGTTCGATGTTTGTTTTCTCTTCCGGCGTTAATGTGCCGGCGGAGAGGATAGCGAGGAGCGCCTCACCGAGGCGTCCTCCAAAAGCGTTTGTTAGGTAGTCGTGAGTCGCGCGTTGCACGATCACTTCTTGCGAATAAGCCGCAGCGTAAACATGCGCCCGGCCGACCCGCGCGCGTTTCACCAGGCTCTTGCGCTCGAGACTCTGCATCACCGATAGCACCGTCGTGTAAGCCCGGTCTTTCCCGTCTGGCAGCGTCTCGTGAACCGTCGCCACCGTCGATGGACCTTCGTGCCACAAAACTGATAGGGCTTGAAGTTCGAGATTGGATGGATGGGTGGGCCGCGCCATAAATTAAGTCTCTTCGCTAGCGACGATGAAACTAGTAGTTTGGAGCCCCGTCAAGTTGAAACATGTCGATCATCAAGAAAACCGTAATAATTTTCTCGTGCTCGCCTGCTCTACTACAAGAACCGTAGTTAGGAACTGCTAGTTACTCCGTGCCGCCGGGCGATGCTGGGCGGATGATCTTCGGATCGAGCTTGGTTAGAGAATCCCACAAGCCGTCGTCAGTGGGGTCGCCATTGAAGAGGATGCGACCTTCGTTAGAAACAAGGATGAAGGCGGGCATGGTCAGCACTCGCAGATCGCGGGCGAGGGGATTTTCTTTGCGGTCGATGAGCCATGCGCCCGGTGGCTTGTCGCCTAGCAGTTTGACCATCGCCCGCGCATCGGTTAGTATCTTGGGTGCGTCCTCGGGGAGAATGGAAACCATGGCGACGCCCTTGTCTCCCAGCGCTTTGGCGGTGGCGGCGTAGTCGGGCATGCTGGCTTCGCATTCACGGCTGGCCGGTGACCAGAAATGGAGAACCATCGCCTTTTTCCCTGTCATCAGGCTCTTTAGCGCGACTTCATCGCCCCCACCGAGTGCGGCGAGCTTTGTTTCAAAATCAATTCTAACGGCCCGCATGGCTTCTTCCAACCTCATGCGATCAATGTGCGGTGCGAACGCGGATGCTTGACGCGGACTCAGCCAGAAAGCTTCGGTGATGTGGCTTTTGAACGCGTCCTTGTCGCCCTTCTTCAGTGAGGCGATGGCTTGCACGTATTCCACGACGGCGAGCCAATCCTCCTTCACGCTAAAAATCGCGGAGTCACCCAGCTTGAAATTTTCGCGCTGTTTGAGGAACTCGGGCAGCATCGCGGCGATGGCTTCATCCTCGCGGCGATCCACATGATAGAGGAAGCGGGCTTCTAGGATGGACTGCTCGCTGATGCCGGCATTTTTTGCTGCGGCGATCACGGATTCGAGTTCTTTGTCCGAATCGCGTTCGGATAGAAGATTGTCTAACGCGACTTCACGCGCACTTCCACTGGCGGCTTCCGCAGGCATGGGTGAGTCCGCAGGCTCGGCGAGCGCGGCGGTGGCAAGAACTAACAAGGGGCAGATGATAGTGGGGAAGCGCATGGAATTTAAACAGAAAGCCGCCGGGAGTGGGTGAACTTCGGGCGGCGGGTTGGAGGTGTTAGCGGACAGGCGGGATGACCATTTTCTTGCCAAGCACGACAGTGTCCTTGGTCATGGCGTTGGCTTGTTTGATGGCCGCAGTGGGTACTTTGTATTTCGCACTGATGCCGGAGAGCGTGTCGCCGGCGACCACGGTGTGAATGATCGCAGCGCCGTTAGAAGGAGCACGCGGGACAGCAGCGGTTGGAATGTTAGACGGAGGCATGGTTCCGGGCGTGGCGGCAGGTGGCACGGCGGCGGTGGCTCCAGTTTCCTCGTACGCTGCGGGCGTATCATAGACGGGGTTCGCGGGAGCGTTGACCGGTGCCGCTTCGATAGGGGCGGTGTCTGCGGTGTCGTATTTGTTAGCCTTGTGCGAGGCGCAGGAGACAAATGCAAAGGCGAGGAGCGTGGGGGCGAGGATGCGGGTCGGAGTCATGGTGCGGATGTAGCGGTTTGGATTTGGGTTGTGAAGGACGGAACTTGGAGCGCCGCCACGAGGCTTATGAAACGCTGCCGGAGGAATCCTTTGTTCAATCTGGCTGCGGGCGAAGTCGAAAAAACGCAGCGGCAGTTTCCCCAGTATGAAGCGCCAGCGCAGCCAGCGATTCACCGCGCAAGGTGGCCAGCCGCTCCGCCGTCATTCTAACGAACGCCGGTTCGTTGCGCTTTCCCCGCTGCGGTTCGGGGGCGAGATAGGGCGAGTCCGTTTCTATCATGAAGCATCCCGCCGGGCACAGGCGGGCAGTCTCGCGGACTTCATTTGCCGTCTTAAACGTCGCGACCCCGCCGAATGAAACGAGGCCGCCGTGGTCCAGGACACGCTTGGCATTTTCCCATGGGCCGATGAAACAGTGGAACACGGCGCGGGTGGAATTCTGATAGTCGCCATAGATTGCGAGCGCGTCTTCAAACGAAGCATGGCCCTCGCGATCCCGGGTGTGGATGACGACGTTGAGCTTGGCCGCAGCGGCGAGTTCGAAATGCAGGCGGAGAAACAAACGCTGCCGAGCGCGGAAAATTTCCTCGGCCCAGCCATCGGGCGCGGGGTGATAGTAGTCGAGTCCTGTCTCGCCGATTGCGCAAACGCGCGGGTCACCCGCGAATGCTGTTAGCCGCGCGGCCGCGTCGTCCGGCGCGTGGTGGACATCGCATGGATGGATGCCGATGCAGGCGTGGATCGCAGGATTATCCGCGAGAGTTAGATTTGCCGAGAGATCATCAAGGGAAGTCGCGAGGGTGATCATGCGAGTCACCTCCGCAGCACGGGCGCGGGCGAGGATGTCGGGAATTTCCTCCGGTGAAAATCGGTGGGAAGCGAGATGGCAGTGGGAATCGGTTAGCATGACGGACGGCGGTGCAGCGCCGCAAGAAACGCAGCGACCTTTTGAAAATCTTTAATGCCCGGTGAAATCTCCGCGCCCGACGCGATGTCCAGCGCGGCAGGCTGCACGCTCATCACCGCGAGTCCGGCATTTTCTGGAACGATGCCACCTGCCAATATAACAGGCAGATGCGGATGTAGCCTGCGGAAATCAGAAGCGACTTCCCAATCGAACACTTCGCCCGTGCCGCCATAGACGCCGGGCGCGTGCGCATCTAGCAGGATCGCAGCGGCAGCGTATTCCGTCGCCCGCACCAAGTCCGCGCGAGTCTTCACGCCGATCGCCTTGATGAATGGCACACCCGCATCGCGGTATGCTGCCGCCTGCTCCGGCGTCTCGTCACCGTGGAGCTGCACCGCATCCAAGTAGCCCTCGCTCACAAGTCGCAACGGCAGCTCCGGCGCCTCATTCACGAAGACGCCCACCCGCAGGATTTTCCCTGCTAGGTCGAGCAGCCACGCCGCTTCGTGGGCTGCTAGATAGCGTTTCGACTGCGGCCAGAAATTCACGCCCAGCGCATCCACCCCCATCTTCACCAATTGGTCCGCGTCTTCACGCGTGGTCACTCCGCAGATTTTCAGCGAGACGGTCGATGGGTCTAGGAAACTCTCAAGCAGCGGCATGGCGGGACCGTAGTAGAAATCCGCCGCTTGCAAACTTGGAACTTCGCCCGCCCTCTCACCCGACTGAACCCGTCGGGCGTTCGGCTAACAAGGAAGGCCGAGATCCGCTGCATCCCATAGTTTGAAAAAGTTACAATGACCTCAATCCTCTTCCGCCATCTCCGCTTCTTCCACCACTGGCACCAGTTTGCGGAAATGCACTTGGCCCACGCGCCTGCCATCGGTGCTGGTGACGCGCGCTTCGTAACCTAACACTTCGACGGTTTCACCCACTTCGGGGAAGCGTTGCAGTTGCTGTGTTAGATAGCCGCCGACGGTGGTGACTTCGCCACTTTCGAGAAAAAGTTCGGGGACGTGGCCGGCTAGGTCGTTGAGGGTCATCGCGCCTTCGATCACAAATTCCTCGTCGTTGACACGGGTGAATGACGAGCGCTCGTTGTCGAACTCGTCCTGGATATCGCCGACGAGTTCTTCCATCACGTTGTCGAGAAACACGATGCCGACGGGCGTGCCGAATTCATCGACGGCCATCGCGAGGTGGGCGTGCTCGCGGAGGAAGAAGGTGAGCAGCGTGTCTAACGGCATGGTGTCCGGGACGATTTTTAACTCGCGCTTGATCCGCATGAGATCGGGATCGGGATCCTTGATCAGCTTGAACAAGTCCTTGATGTGAATGAGGCCGATCGCTTGGTCGAGGTGACCTTTGACTAACGGAAACCGGGTGTGCTTGCTGCGCATCGCGATTTCTAAAACTTTGTCGAACGGCTGATCTGCGTCGAGAATGACCACCTTGTTGCGTGGCGTCATCACATCGCGGACCCAAAGCTCATTGAGGCCGAGGGCATTGATGAGGATCTCGCGCTCAGTCTCGGTGACCTCCTGGGTTTTTCCGCTCTGGGTGACGAGCACGGCGAGTTCTTCCGCCGAGTGGCTTTGCTCGCCTTCGGTGATCGGGTCGATTCGAAAAATGTTCCTCAACATCCAGTTCGCAGTGCCATTGAAGAAGACGATGACCCAGTTGAAGGTTTTGAAAAACAAGTGCAGCGGAGCCACCGTCGCCATCGTCACCGGAACCGACTTGCGGATGGCGATCGACTTGGGGACCAACTCGCCGACTACGACATGGAGGAAAGTGAACGACGCATATGCCAAGATCAGCGAAGTCCAGTAAATGCCAATTTGCGGCATGCCGGTGATTGCTAGAACCGGATAGACTAGAGCTTTTACGAAGGGCTCGCCGAGGAATCCGAGGGCGAGCGAGGAAATGGTGATGCCGAGTTGGTTAGCCGATAGATAACCGTCGAGGTGGTTCACCACATGCAGCGCGAGCTTGGGATCGGCACCGCTTTCTTTGGCCAGCGATTCGAGTTGGCTCGGGCGGACTTTGACGATGGCAAACTCGGACGCGACGAAAAAGCCGTTGAGCAGCAGGAAGAAAACGATCCCGAAGATATAGAGCAGCGATTGCCCGAGCGACGGGAATTCGTGCGCACCGGCGACGACGGCCAGGAAATGGGTGACGGGTTCGAGAATCACGGCGTCAGAGTTTTTCGTAAACCCCCTGGTCGCGGCGTTGGAGGATCGTGAACCCGGCCTTCTTGGCATCGCTCACGGAGAGCGGCTTAGTCACGCTGGGGGTGTTGATCCGGGAAATGACTTTTTTCACCGAGTTCTTGCACAGCGGGCAGACTAACAACGGTGCCCGGTCGATGGGGCGTCTGAGCTCGAATCCACGGGCACAGACGCGGCACGAATGCTCAGGGTCATCCGGGGCTTCGGCAACGTATTCGTAAATTGGCATAAAAACGACGTGGGCACGGGAGATTTCCGACCCACGTCAAAAGTAGCGCAAAGCGTGCCAGCTTACCAACTCGACTTGGTCACGCCTGGGAGCATCCCGGCGGAAGCAAGCTCGCGGAAGGTAATCCGGGAAAGGCGGAAGCGGCGCAGGAACGCCCGGCGACGGCCGGTGATCTCGCAGCGGTTCACCAAGCGGGTCGGGCTCGCATCGCGCGGCAGCATGGAAAGGCCGACATAGTCCTTCGCTGCTTTGAGCTTGAGACGGAGTTCAGCGTATTTCTCGACGGTTTCTTTTTTGCGCGCGTTGCGGGCGATCCAACTTTTCTTAGCCATAATTCGGGGCGCAGGTGTTAAGGGATGGGCGGAGGGTTGCAAGCCCAAAGTCGCCGATTCCCAGAATTTCAGGAGAAAAGCCGGGAAATCCATTTCGTTAGCCGGAAATCTGTCGCCGCTGATAGTCGCTGAAATATCACCCGCCGCATGGCTGTTTCATCGCGACTCCAAGCTGCGGACATTCGCTCTCGACAGCATGGCGACCCTGACTTCAGATCCGCAAGGATGTCACCGGGGGTATAGCCTTCCGTTACCAATTCCATCCAACAACCCATCCAAAACCTCTATGAATCGTCGTGAAATCCTCCGTACTGGCTCGCTCGGCGGCCTTGGCTTGTTAGCTTCACAAACCTTTCAATCTGCCCGCGCCCAAGCCCGCGTCGCCGGTGCGAATGACCGCATCCGCATCGGCATCGTTGGCTTTTCGGACCGCTTGAACAGCGCCCTGCTGCCCGCCTACAAGGCCGTGGCGGATGAATTTAACTGCGAGATCGTCGGCGTCTCCGACCTCTGGAGCCGCCGCCGAGAGGAGGCAAAAGCTTATTTCACCAAAAACTTCGGCCAGGAAATCACGACCTACCGCAACAACGAGGAGATGTATGAAAAGGCCAAGCTGGACGCAGTCATCATTTCCACTGCCGACTTTCAGCACGCCACTCACTCCATCGAGGCGATCGCCGCCGGCTGCGATGTCTATTGCGAAAAACCGTTTGCCGAAACGATGGAAGACGCCCGCGCCGCGCTCAAGGCGGTCAAAGCGTCTGATCGGATTCTGCAAGTCGGCTCGCAACGCCGCTCCGGGCAAACCTATCAGGCAGCCCACGATTACCTCAAGAGTGGGAAATTCGGCCCCATCGTCGCGGCGGAAATGACCTGGAATGTGAACCAACCCGGACGCTGGCGGCGACCCGACCTGGTCGCCGCGATCAAGGAGCAGGACACCGATTGGAAACGCTTCCTCTGCAACCGCCCCGACGCCAAGTGGGACCCGCGCAAGTATTTAGAATTCCGCCTGTTTTGGCCCTATTCGTAGGGCATCACCGGGCAATGGATGTGCCATCAGATCGACACCATTCACTGGTTCACCGGACTCCCCCACCCTCGCTCGGTGGCGGCTAACGGCGGGATCTATCAGTGGAAAGATGGCACACCAACTTCGACACTCTGACTGCCGTATTCGACTACGGCCCGCTTGATGATCCATCGTCCGGCTTCCAACTCACCTACGGCTCCCGCTTCAGCAACT
>JAYTEI010000050.1:0-4385 GCA_043735445.1 Akkermansiaceae bacterium
TGCGGTCGTGGGTCAATTGAGCGGCCAGCGGATAATTTCCCTCCAACACGTTGGCGAACGCGAGCGTGCAATCCAGCGGGAGTGAATGAAATTTTTCCCGAATGGGCGCAAGTTCCGCCAATACCCGCGCCGGAGTCACGTTGCCAACCAGGCAGCCGAGATAGAGGGATTGGGTGAACACGTCCCGGTTCCCAGGCTCCACGGCGCGATAAACGGTTAGCACGTCCATCAGCTCGGTTTCGTTTCGATTGCGCACGATCACCTCGATGACCGGACTGATCGAGGAGAACAACGGCAGCGGGCTGGTGGGTCCGCGGCGGATCGCTTTCACCCAGATGCCAGAGGCGTAGGTGTGGAGCCCACGGCGGGAAGCGTGCCGCGCGAGAAGGATCAAGGAATCGCTTTTCAGCCGCAGTTCCGCCGCCGCCACCGCCTCCTGCTCGAACTTCGGCTGAGCTCTAACGTCACCTCGTTTCGCGGCGATGAACGCACGATCACACAAAATGCCGGGTAAAAAACTCTCGGCCGGGGGAGCCTCCAAAAGCTTGTCCCACTTTTCGAGCTTGTCCAAACGCTCGAGCACTTCGGCCATCAGTTGGAATGCGCCGGATTCGCCCTTCGCCACCAGCGGTTCCAACAGTTCCTCCGCCTTGTCGAAGCGATCGAGGGTCGAAAACAGCCTGGCGACCGCAAGTGGGGCGGTGACCGCATGGGCGGTCATCGTGCGGGTTAGCACCGCCTCCTTGGTCTCCGGATGAGCTGCTATTTCGCAACGGGCCAAACGCAGTTGGTCCTCCACGGACGGCTCGCCGCCGCGGAGTTGGATCCATTCGCCCAAGGCCGTGAAAAAGTAGGGAATCAAGGCGGCTTGGGGAATTTCGTCCAGCGCGCCCAGCAACAACGGCCCGTCGTCCGGGTGGCTCGCCATGCGGTCTAGCAGCCGCGCCTGGAGCTCGCGGTATGAGTCTTCCGTGCCGCGCTTGGCGAGCATGGAAAGACGGATCCGCTCCAGGCGCGGATCTGCCTGATTTGCCTGCGCGGCGATCTCGATCTCCACCGATTGGCTCAAGTTCTCGGACAGGAGGCGCTCCAACCAGGGGATCAGGAAATCCGGATCGGCTTTTTCATCGTCCCGAATCGTGAGCCAATTTCCGCCTGCAACCCCCATCGGACTTTGCTTGCAGATCGCTTTCCAGGCGAACAGCCGGTCCGCTTTGTCCCGGGTACGTAGCGAAAGATAGCCCTGTGCCACTCCCGCCAACCTGGAGTCGGCGGCACCCTCCGCCGCGTGCAGGAAGATCGGCAGGGCCTCGGATCTTTTGGGGTCTCCGCGCAGGACAGCGAGAGAAAGATCGCGCGCTTCGACGTCCCGTCCGGCCGCGAGCGCACTCTTCGCGGCGGCAAGATCATTCTCGTAGTTCCATGTCCGATGCACCTGTCTCGCGGATCCTAAGAAGGGAAATGCCAGAATCCCAAGCACGGCCATGACGATCAGGATTTTCCACACCAGATGCAGATTCGTCCACTGAGACCCAAGCCGCCTAACTAATAAAGTTCTGCGAGCTGGCGGCCCCGTGGGGGATGGTTCGAGAGTGGCAACATTCATATCAAGGCGTGGGTGATGGATTAACCGTGGTCCATTCGATTTGGGGCAGGATCTTGCGTGAGAACGATTTCCACGCGAGTTCTTCGGAGGGCAGTCCGGACACGCCCGCCATGATGACTCGGCTGCGTTCCGGCTTGAATCGATGGCGGATGATGGCAAACCGCAACTTCCTCAGATCGTCGATCTTCGCGCCAGGCAGGATCTCTTCGCGGTAATTCGCGCCGATCAGCCCCGAGACCCAAACCGCTTTGAAAATATAAATCGCCGGACCACCCCGGAGCGGTCGGAAAAGGCTGGAGTCGAAGATGAGTTTTCTATCTCCCGTGCCGTATATCCGCGGCGGATAGGAATGCTCAAGGTTCATGCCATTGGCTCCCATGCAGATCTCAGGCTTATGGCGGAATGCTTCCAGTGTGTTTCGCGCCTCCGTGCCATTCCACTCGATCCATGCCAACTGGGTGCTAACTGATACATCCGAACCCACCTTTCCCAGCCAACCTTGGCTGCAAACAATTTTGCTCCTGATTGCCTCAAATTTCTCCGGCGTGGATATGAAAGTCGGGTCGGCGAAAAGCTGGGGCAGCGTGGGATAAACGTAAGCTTCCGAGATCTTCGGATTCATCCACTTGTATGAGAAAACCTCCGCTGCCAGCACCGGCAGCAGTGGGAGCAGCCAGAATATGATGCGCCGCAAATTCATGCGCATTGGCTTCCCACTTGCTGGCGGACAAGCCGACCCATTTTCCGCTTCGAATCCATGAGCACCGACGCCCACAGGAGAATCCCCGTGCCCACGATAAACGTGGCCATGCCTACCGGATCATGCACCTTTTCAAAAGTGGATTCCCCTTGGTTGAAACGAATCTCCGCCAGCGTGCAGGCCCGGGCGACATTCATCACCCACGCCGTCAGGAAACCCGTCGCCACTATCCCGACCCTCGCCTTCGCGCTCAAGCCCAGCCACTCACCGAAGCATAGCGACGCCATGAGAAAGCTCTGAGCCGAGCGGATCCCGCTGCACCCTTCAGTGACTTCCACCACCTGGCCCATCAGTTCCAGTTGGTTGCCCAGCACCATGACCGGTTTCCCTAACAAACGAAAAATCCAACTGCTCGCTTCCAGCACCCCGTGGGTCAATCCGTCCACCAGCGCCTTCTCGATCTTATCCGGCAACCGGACCGCCGTCAGCGCGAATAACAATACGGGAATCAGGCAGGCAAGCGCCGGTTTCCCCGCCCTTTTGCAGACGATGAAACCGGTGATCAAGCAGGCAATGCCAGCCTGACCCCACTGCGGCAGCGTCCACGCCGGGTCGGCGTGTCCCAGCGTCCTCAAGCCTGCCAGCGCTCCAGCCAGGAGGATAAGCCCCGCAACAAACACCCATCCCGTCGATGGAGGACGCGAACCGGTCTCCCAGCCGGACCATTTCCGATAGAAGAACCATACCGCCAGCGGCGGCACGTACCAGCCGTAGTCATAGTATTCCCCATATAACCAGTTATAGCTGGCGCAATAGAACACCTGAGCCCACAGCGCCACCATCAGCACGATCCAAGGGATCCAAGGGATCCAAGGTGAATGGCGGGATGGCGGTGTCATGGCGGTCCGGGACAGTCGTCACGGGCGGACGAGAGGATCAAACGCGCAGCAGTGTCGGTTTTGTCACCGAGGTGGTAAGTCTAGCGAAAAATCATTCACAGTAAGTTAATGCATCCCTTCGAAGTGTGGTTTTTCCATATAACAAAACAACCCTACTTGCGTGGCAAGTAGGGTTGTGATGATAGAGTTGAATTTCGTGATCAGGGCTGCGTCACCATGAGGCGACCAAACAGTTTGCCACCGACTGCGACGGTCTTTGGAACCGTCACCATGATCGCATCCGGATTGGTGGTGTTTTCCGTAACCGAGATGGTTGCGCTGCCCACCGTGGCACTGGCCGCGCCGATCGTCGCGCCCGTCCAGCTTGTCAGGTCGCTGCCATATTGGAAAATTAGCGTGGATCCGGTTTCCGAATCGTCGCGGCGGTTGAATGCGAAGACGAAGTCCGTGCCGGCGGCATTGAGCGTCGGGACGATCGACGGATTGTCAGAGATGCCGGGATTTCCATTGAGGACAAATTCCATCAGGTTGGTCAGTCCGTCGTTGTCAGGATCGGCGGAAGGAAGTTGCTTCTCAGGAGTATCGAGAGCCGGAAAGCCTTGCAGCCAAGTTTGAAGCGGCGATGCCGGCGGTCCTTGTGCGATGAAGGATACGCTGCCGTTGGTTCCCACGGTGACAGTTCCTTCGTAGGAGCCGAAGCGGACGACTCCGGGCACTTGGCCCGCAAGGTTGTTCCGCGCGACGATGCGGAAGAGATCCAGCGCGTATTCAACCGTACCGGCTGCTCCAAAGGAACCGAAGGTGCCCGCAGTGCCGACCTGCTGCACGCCGCCCGCGAGAGCTCCCTGGAAGGCCGCGTCTTGCAGGGTAGGTGCGAAGAACGGGTTCATGTCGTCGATCTGCGAGGAAGAATTGGGAGAAACTCCCACCGCAGTCGTGAATTGTTCCTCCAGAACATTGTTTTGCACGGTGATCCCGGTGGCGCCGGTGGTCATCGCCTGACTGCCTGCGGTCGCCAGATCCCAACCGGTGGAGTCCGCCTCGCCGAGCGTTCCCACGCTGTTGCGAGGGCTCGACACGTAGAGCGTCCGGGTCGGGTCGCCATTTTGGAGTGTCACGATTCCGACGGCATCACTCCAGACACCTGCAAGCCCCGCATAGACGGTTGGATTACTGGCCC
>JAYTEI010000051.1:0-1918 GCA_043735445.1 Akkermansiaceae bacterium
GGAAACTGGGACTGCGCCCGCGCCGCCGTGGCCGCCGGGGCCGATGCCATCTATTTCGGCCTGCCCAAGTTCAACGCCCGGCTGCGCGCGGAAAATTTCATTGAGGCGGATTTGGAAGAACTCATGGAATACCTCCACCGCCATGGCGTGAAAGGCTTCGTCACCATGAACACGCTCATTTTCACCAGTGAAATGAAGGCCGCCGAGGATCAGCTCCGCCGGATCGCCGCCGCCGGGGTGGATGCGTTGATCATCCAGGATCTGGGTCTCGCGAAACTCGCCCGCATGGTCGCCCCCGGCGTCGAGCTTCACGCCTCCACCCAGATGACCATCACTTCGCCCGAGGGTCTGGCCTTCGTCGAGTCGCTCTTCCCGTTGGAGCGTGCCGTCCTCGCCCGCGAGCTTTCCATCAAGGAAATCGAGCGCTTCCATTCCTCGTCCGTGCAAACCAAAACGCCGCTCGAAGTCTTTTGCCACGGTGCCCTCTGCGTCGCCTACTCTGGCCAATGCCTGACCAGCGAGTCGTTAGGCCAGCGCAGCGCCAACCGCGGCGAATGCGCCCAAGCCTGCCGCATGCCCTACGAAATCGTCGTCGATGGCGAAACCCGCGAACTCGGCGCGGTCCGCTATTTGCTCAGCCCGCAAGACCTCGCCGCCGTCGATCTGGTCCCCGACCTCGTCCGTGCCGGCGTGAAATCCTTCAAAATCGAGGGCCGCCTGAAATCACCCGAATACGTCTCCGCCGTCACCCGCGTCTATCGGAAAGCCCTCGACGCCGCGATCTCTTCATCCACGATCCCCAATCCCCAATCCCCGATCACGAATACCGACAGGTATGAGTTGGAAATGACCTTCTCCCGCGGCCTCAGCACCGGCTGGTTTTCCGGCACCAACCACCCGTATCTCACTCACGGCAAATTTGGCAAAAAGCGCGGTCCGCTGCTCGGCGAAATCACCGACTGCGGCCCCGGCTGGATCCGGCTTGGCAATCTCACCGGTGTGCCCTTCACCGCTGGCGACGGCGTCGTCTTCGATGCCGGCGAGAACCGCGACCTCGAACAAGGCGCCCGCATCTGGGTCATCGAGGGCGACCGCCTGATTTTCCACCTCACCTACAGCGGCATCAACTTCGACCGCATCAAACCCGGCCAAACCCTCTACAAAACCTCCGATCCCAAGCTCGACTCCGAGCTCCGCCGGTTCTGGCAAAACTCCCGCCCCGCCGAGAAAAAATCTCCGCTCCACCTTGTGGTCACTGGCAAGCCCGGCGCACCGTTGGAAATCCGCAGCGGAGAATTCAGCGTGCGAAGCGAAGCCCCGCTGCAAGCAGCCGCCAAGCATCCGTTAGGCGCGGAGAAACTCGTCGAACAACTCGGCCGTCTCGGCGATTCCTCCTTCGAGCTCGCCACCCTCGACAACCAACTCGAGGGCGATTGCCACATCGCGGTTTCCGCCCTCAACCAACTTCGTCGCGCCTTGGTGAAACAATTAGAAACCGCCGCCGCCATCAAACCAGAGCGCCCGCAAATCACCACCACCCACCGCGACCTCTTCCCTTCAATGTTGGATGTTGGAAGTTCGACGTTCGATGTTCCCCACCTCTCCGTCCTCTGCCGCACCCTCGGCCAAGTCACCGCCGCCCTCGACTGCGGCGTGGCAACGATCTACTGCGACTTCGAAGACCCGCGCCGCTACAAGGAGGCGGTGTCCCTCTTCAAATCCTCAATCCCCAATCCCCAATCCACAATCTTCTTAGCCACCCCGCGCATCCTCAAACCCGGCGAAATCGGCTACCTTAAACTCATCGAGAAAGCCGGACCCGACGGCTTACTTCTCCGCAACCTCGGCGCACTCCACTATTACAAAGACCGCCACGACCTAGTAAAAATCGGCGATTTCTCGCTCAACGTCGCCAATC
>JAYTEI010000052.1:0-4351 GCA_043735445.1 Akkermansiaceae bacterium
AACTGGCTGATGATCGTCGTCAGCTTCCTGCTCGCAGTCGGCACCCTGCATTTTCTTAAAATCCCACTAACCGTCTTCGCTTTCTTCGGCGGCGCACTCGCTATCGGCCTCGGTTTCGGCACCCAGACGTTGATCAAGAATTTCATCAGCGGCATCATCGTCCTGTTCGAGCGGAAGATCCGCGTCGGCGACATCGTGGATGTCGGCGGCATCGCCGGTGCCATCACCGAGATCAACACCCGCTCATCCGTGCTGCGCGGCGCGGATGGCAGGGAAACTCTAGTTCCGAATTCCCAATTTCTGGAAAACCAAGTGACAAATCTAACTTTGTCCAACCGCCGCGTCCGACGGACGCTCAGAGTTCGAGTCGCCTTGGCATCACCGCCGCAGGACGTCAGCAGCTTGCTGATGGAATGCGCGGACCGGCATGGTTTGGTTTTGAAAAATCCGGCCCCGATCATTACTTTCGACGACTTTACCGACAGCGCACACGTCTTCGCGATTTACTACTGGACCGAGTTCAACTCACAGACCGACGCAGATGTCGTCGCCAGTGATCTGCGCTTCATGATCGAAAAACGCTTCGCGGAAACTGGCATCCGGTTCCCTGCAACGAAGCCGGAGTTGCCCGTTCCACCCGCCTCTAACGAATGAACGACGACATCCGCTGGATGGCACTCGCGCTGGACGAAGCCCGCAACGGCATCGGCCGCACCGCCCCGAATCCGCCGGTCGGCGCGGTGATCGTTAGAAACGGCGAGCTGCTAGGGAAAGGCTGGCACCGCGCCGCCGGCCAGCCCCATGCCGAGCGGGAAGCGCTTGCCGCCGCAGGCGATGCCCGAGGCGCGACGATCTACATCACGCTCGAACCCTGCTCGACCCACGGGCGCACGCCGCCCTGCACCCAAGGCCTGATAGACGCTGGCATCGTGCGCGTCGTTTACGCCTGCGTGGATCGGAATCCCGATCACGCCGGCCGGGCAGATGCCGTGTTGAAAGCCGCAGGCATCGCAGTTCTAGCCGGCGTTTGTTCGGATGAGGCAGAGAAATTACTGCGGCCGTTTTTCAAAGTCCGTGCCACCGGGCTGCCGTGGGTGATTTGGAAATCTGCGATGAGTCTGGATGGCCGCATCACTCGCCCGCCCGGCGAAGGCCAATGGCTAACAAGCGAAACTGCCCGCGCCGATGTCCAGAAACTCCGCTCCACCGTCGATGCCATCCTCACCAGCGGCGAGACGGTGCGGCGGGATCAGCCCGCGCTGACTATCCGCGTGCCGGAATTGTTAGCCGGGCGCTTGCAGCCGTGGCGGGTGGTGGTTTCCGACCGGCCGGAAACGTTGGTTCTCGACGGGCCGATGGGCCGCACCTTGGTCCGCCCGCGCGGCGACCTCACGGAAATGCTGCGAGGCCTCGCCCGTGACCAGGGTGTGCTAACCGTGATGATCGAGGCCGGAGGGGTTTTTTCCGCAGCGATGATCGAAGCGGGCCTAATCGATGAAGTCGTCGTTTACTACGCTCCAATGCTCTGCGGCGGCCCCTCTCCCGGCCTCGCCGGAGCCGGTTTGAAGGAATCCCTTCACCTGGACGAGATTGATTTCCTTCAGCTCGGCAACGATATCCGCCTCCGTGGCGTCGTTAGGACCTCTAGCGTGGGTGAGGGATTAAAATGCTTTCATGCCGGGAGGGAATCCCGGGATTTGGCGCTTCCTCATTATCAACCCACCATACACCCTTGCGCACTGTCAAAGCGAGTTTCTGAATCTTAGAGGTCCAGTGCTCGCATCCAGCCGCCCACCCGCTTCATTATGACCACCCAACCGCCGAACGCGACCGCCCAACCACGAGCGCACCCGCGCACTGTCGGGTGGTTCGGCACCACCTCGGTGGCCATGGGCGGCATCAATCAGAGCCTGTTTCTTTTCGGCGCGCTTTTCGTCGGACAGGGCTCGATTCCCGGCCAGGGCAGCGCCGCAGTCGTGCTGCTGGGAGTCGGCCTGCTTTTGAGCTGGGCAGCCACGCCGGGCTGGACCGAGTTGATCCTGATGTATCCGAACCGCGTCGGCGGAATCGCGGCGACCTGCGCGGAAGCGTTCCGGCCCTACAGCCCGGTGCTGGCGAACCTGACCGGCGTTTGTTATTGGTGGGGCTGGGTGCCTACCTGTGGACTCACGGCGCTGCTTGCTTCGTCGGCGATCCAGCAATGGTATCTGCCGCAGGTGCCGGTGCCGCTGATGGCGTCCTGCATCGTGCTGTTTTTCACGATCATCAATCTCTGCGGGGTGAAATGGGTGATGCGGTTCGCGATGCCGATCGCCACGGCCTCGGCGCTGCTCGCCTTCCTTTCCGCAGTCGTCCCGGTTTACAGCGGCGAGGTGGATTGGCAACAAGCGTTCACGTTTCACCTGACGGTGCCATTTCCCGGCTGGTTCGGTCAGGTGACCAGCGTGATGGCCGGGCTCTACCTCATCGGCTTCGCCGCGCCGGCCTTCGAGCAGGCGGCCTGCCACGTCGGCGAGACCATCGATCCGAATAAAAACGTGCCGCGCGCAATGTTCGCCAGTGCCGGGCTGGCGACGCTCTATTTCATCGTGCTGCCGATCGTGTGGCTCGGCGCGCTCGGGCCGGAGCCGCTCGGGCGGGAACTCGCGGTGGTCCTCGGACCGACGTTCGCGCCGCTGCTCGGCGGCGCGGCCAAGGCGGCGGCGATTTGGTTCATGATTTTCAACATGCTGCACGGCACCATCGCCGCGCTGGCCGGGGCGTCCCGGACGCTTGCGCAGTTGTCGGAAGATGGACTGTTGCCGGAGTTCCTGGCGAAGCGCTCGCGGACCGACGCGCCGTGGGCGTCCACCCTGCTCACGGCGGGCATGGCCATTGCGTTTCTGCTCATCGGCGATCCGTTGTGGCTGATCGCCGCAGCGAACCTCACTTACCTGATCAGCATCGCCCTGCCGAGCGTGGCCGTGTGGCTGCTGCGCCAAAATGAGCCGCAGATGGCGCGGCCTTATCGCGCGCCGCGCGGGACGATTCTGCTCGGACTGCTGGCC
The DNA here is from genome assembly GCA_043735445.1 of Akkermansiaceae bacterium. Taxonomy (GTDB): domain Bacteria; phylum Verrucomicrobiota; class Verrucomicrobiia; order Verrucomicrobiales; family Akkermansiaceae; genus Luteolibacter. The sequence continues at coordinate 3,048 of JAYTEI010000052.1, forward strand.
GCCTGCGTGTGGGGAATGACTGCGATCCTCGGGTTTCAGCAATTCGGCCTGCCGACGGTGCTTATCGGCATCGTCTTCGCCTATTCCGGCTCAGCCCTCTACGCGTGGCGGAAATTTGCCGATCGTCGCAAGCTGGGACTGCCGGGAGTCGCCCGCTCACTCCACCTCAAACTGACCGGAGCGATGCTGCTGGTGCTGGTGCTGGACTCGGCCGGCTACCTGATCGCCGTGAGCCACGTGCCCACTGAGGATGCGGCGCTGATCGTGATGCTCGAGGATATCTTCGTGGTCGTCGCACTGCTCACCATCAGCGTCGGACTGGTCCTGCCGGGAATGATCGCGCACGCGGCGGTCGAAGTTTCCGCCGCTGCCGACAAGCTGGTGAAAGGCACCCTCGCCGATTTCACCCGTGCGATGCAGGCGCTGGCCGCCGGCGATCTCGACGCCGCCAAGGCCCACTTCGATCTTGCGCCCATCGTGGTCCACTCGCGTGACGAAGTCGGCGACATGGCACAGAATTTCAACCGCTTGCAGGATGAAATCGGCCGCGCCGCGCTCGGCCTGGAAGGTGCGCGGGCGGGGCTTTCCCAAGCCCGCAGCGACCTCACGGATACCAATGAGCGCTTGCAGCTCGAACTCACCGAACGCGGCCGCGCCGAGGAACAGATGCGCGAACAGGCGGCGCTGCTCGACAAGGCGACCGACGCGATCCTGCTCGCCGGCCTCGACGACCGGATCCTCTATTTGAACCTGAGCGCCGAGAATTTCTACGGCTGGACCCGCGCCGAACTCGCCGGGCTGCCGGGCGGCGCGCCGATTTACAAGGACCTGCGGCAATACCAAGCCGCCAAGGAAATCGTGATCGAACGCGGCGAATGGCGCGGCGATCTCGCCCAAGTCACCCGTGATGGCCGCAGCCTGATCGTAGAAAGCCGCTGGACCCTGCTGCGCGATTCCGCGGGTTTGCCCAAGTCGGTTTTGTTCATCAACACCGACATCGCCGCACGCAAACAGTCCGAAGACGCGTTGGCCGAGATGAACATCCGGTTGCGCGACGTGTCCCGCCAGGCGGGCATGGCGGAGGTCGCCACCAGTGTGTTGCACAACGTCGGAAACGTGCTCAACAGCGTCAATGTCACCTCCAACTGTCTGGCCGAGAGCCTCGGCCGGTCCAAGGCCTCCAACCTGGCTAAGGTCGTCGCCATGCTGCACGAGCACGAGGGCGATCTGGCGGCGTTTTTCACCAGCGATGCCAAGGGCAAGCAACTGCCCGGCTACCTCGGGAAACTCGCGACGCACCTGAT
>JAYTEI010000053.1:0-20029 GCA_043735445.1 Akkermansiaceae bacterium
AACCACGTTCATCTTCTGCTCTCATTAGACGAGACAGTCGATCTCGGAGAAACCGTCGCCAGTTGGAAACGTTTCACCGCCACGAAGATCAACCGGTTAGTTCACGACACGGGTTCCGTCTGGCAAAAAGACTATTTCGACCGGCTGATCCGGGATTGGGATCATTTCATCAATGTTGCGCGCTACATCCGGCGCAATCCAATCAAGGCGAAACTACCAGCCGGTTCGTTCGCGACGTATGAAGCCCCATGGGTCGGGCGGCTGCTTTCCTAACAAGGAGCGGCGATCTCCGAATCGCCTGCCCATGGGTGGACCATGAGGAGCGATTTTCTCAGCCCATTGGCGGCTCATGGGCATGGCGGATCGGAGTCCGCCACTCCTTGGAATTGACAGCCGCCCCCTCGGGTTGGCACGGTCCGCCCATGCAGCGCTTCGCTAACAAAATCGCCGTGGTCACCGGGGGTGGCCGTGGAATCGGACAGGAAATCGCCCACACTCTCGCGGCCGAGGGTGCCAAGGTGGCGGTGGTCAGCCGCAGTGAGGCGAGCTGCGGCAAGGCGGCGGAGGAAATTAATGCGGCGTTTCCTGGCTCCGCGACTGCCTATGCCGTGGATGTCTCGGATCATGCGGCGGTGCAGGAGTTGGCGAAAAAAATCGGCGACGAACTCGGACCGGTGAACATCCTCATCAACAACGCTGGGGTGACTCGCGATGGCTTGCTGATGCGGATGAAGGAAGACGACTGGGACACGGTGCTCGACACCAATCTCAAGGGTGCTTTCAACACAGTGAAAGCCTTCATGCGGGTGCTGATGAAGGCCGAAGACCCGCGGATTATCAACATCGCGTCGGTCATCGGGCTGATCGGCAATGCTGGCCAAACGAACTACTCAGCAAGCAAAGCCGGCCTCATCGGTTTCACCAAAGCGGTCGCCCGCGAACTCGCCGGACGCAGCGTGACTTGCAACGCGGTGGCCCCCGGATTCATCACCACCGACATGACCGACGAGCTGCCCCAAGCGCTCAAGGACGCGGTGATCGCCAAGATCCCGCTTGGCACCTTTGGCGAAACCCAAGACATCGCCGGGGTGGTGGCGTTCCTCGCCAGTCCCGCCGCCCGCTACATCACCGGCCAAGTCATCGCAGTCGATGGCGGGATGACCATGTAATATCAGCATTTCAAAAAAATGGACCTGATCATTCTGCGACACGGTAAGGCGGAGAACACCAGCATGGATGGCGATTTCTCGCGGGCATTGGTGGAGAAAGGCCGCGAGCAAGCACGCCGGGCCGGCGAGCGATTGAAGAGTGCCGGGGTGCTGCCAGACATCGTTCTAACGAGTCCGCTGCTGCGCGCCCGCCAGACGGCGGATGAATTTTGCCAAGCCGCCGGGATGCCCGGACCGCTGATCCAAGGATGGCTCGCCAGCGGAATGCCCCCGGACATGGCGATCCGCGAACTGGCCGCGTTCCGCGATTTCAAGCGGGTCGCCATCGTCGGTCATGAGCCGGATTTTTCCCAACTCATCGAGTGCATCCTCGGCGCGGACAGTCGCTCGATCGAAGTGAAAAAGGGCATGATTGCTTGTCTGCGGATCGCGCCGCCCGCCCGCCACGGAGTGCTGGCCTATTTGATTCCGCCGAAGCTGACGGACGAGGAAGACTGATTGCATGCTGTTGTTAGGATGTAACTCTAAGTGGTAGGCATGTGCGAGGGTCGAGTCGGAGGCCAACCTTCAGCAAGGGGACAAAATTGACACTCTCCGTAGTCTCTACAGTCTCGCCCCGGTCCACTCCTCCCCGAACCATCGAACGGCTCGGGTTTCACCTGTCAGACTGCCGCGCGCCCCAGTTCGCAGACGCTGAGTTCTCGCATGTGGGCGAGGGCTTTTTTGAGAGTTTCCCACCAGGTCGCGGTGCGGTAGGTCACGCCGTAGGCATCGCACACGGCGCGGACTGCGGGCGCGATTTGCCGCAGCCGATCCGGTGGAAGTTTGGGGAAAAGGTGATGCTCGATCTGGCGGTCAAGCCCGCCACAAAGAATGGATAGAGGCAGGCAGACTTCGAAGTTGTTAGTGGCCTCCACCTGCATGGCATACCACTCGCCCTTGCCATTTGCGCGGGTGCCGGTGGGGAAATGCGCGACTTCCTCGCCGGTGTGGCCGCAGTAAATCGTAGCCGCCGTGTAGAGGTCGCGCAGGGTTTCCGCCATCCAGTTTCCTAGCAGAACTTTCCAGAACATCGTGATGTTCCAGAACATCAATCCGGCGAGCAGCGGGAAGAAGAGGAAGTTCTTGAGATAATAAGGCGCCAACTTCCGCAGTGCGGTGAGATGCGCGGCTTTGATGGCTTTCCACGAACGATCAATTTTCCCATGGGGGTCATCGGCCCGTCCTTTGCCGAGATAGATGTCGTTCAAGCCGGTGACATGCAGGTTGATGAAAAACAACATATTCGGAGCCAAGACCGCGACCAGAAATGGGAACTGCAAGTGGTGGTACCACTTGTGGGGCGATTGTTCCGTGAGGCGGGCGGGGCCAAAGTCGATGTCGGGATCCTTACCCGCCACATTGGTGAAATGGTGATGCTCAATATTGTGGACTTGCCGCCATGCGCCTTCATGGATCGGCGTATCCCACGAAAAATTCTTAGAATGGAAACGCTCGCCCCCTTCGAGGTGGTCATACACCCCGTGGAGCACGGTGTGGCCGACTTCGTTCACTTGCAATTGCTTGTGAATCCACAACGCGCCGACGCCTGCTAGAAAGCTGATGGGTTCCATGCTGAAATGGAGCATGGTCCGGCCTAGCCCTTCCATGCCGCGAGAAAACTGGTTCATTCGGCGCATGCGAGTCACATCTTTCGCACCCATATCCACCTCGACGCGGATGCGGATCGCATCGATCGCGATCCCGAAGCGTTTCATCCGTTCGGTGTGGGTGAGAGTTGAAATTTCGCTAGAGGCGGCAGCGGCAGGCATGGCTTGATTCATCAATAAAAAGGGATTTTCGGGAGCTGGCCCATTGCCGGAATCCCGAGACCGAGTCCTGTAAAATGCGATGGACGGGGCGCGGGCACACGGAAAGAGTCATCCGGTTGCGAGATTCCATTCAAGAACTATCAGCCGCTTCGTCGTCGCTTGGTTTTCGAGATACTGGTGCATCGGGTGCAGCTTCGTGTTCCGATCCTCACAAACCCGAAAACGGTTTGCACCTTCTGGCGGTCCTGCCTACAGAACCGGCGCACGCCATGTCCGATAAACCTTTTTTCTACCAAGATCCTTACCCGCTCGGCCCTGACTCGACGGAGTATGAACTGATCAGCACGGAGTATGTTTCCGTTTCAGAGTTCGAGGGTAAGCCGGTGCTCAAGATCGCGCCGGAAGCGCTGACGTTGCTGGCGGCGGAAGCGATAAAGAGCATCAATTTCACGCTGCGGGCCTCGCATCTCGCGCAGGTGGCGGCGATTCTTGATGATCCGGAGGCCTCGGAGAATGACCGGATGGTCGCGTTGATGCTGTTGAAAAACGCGGAGATCGCGGCGCATGGGATCCTGCCATTTTGCCAAGACACGGGGACCGCGACGATCGTCGGGAAAAAAGGCCAGCAAGTCTGGACGGGGTGCGATGACGCGGAATTTCTCTCGAAGGGCATCTATCAGACTTACATCCAGGAAAACCTCCGCTACTCGCAGACCGCGCCGCTGACGATGTATGACGAGGTCAATACCAAGACCAACCTGCCCGCGCAGATCGACCTCTATGCGACGGAAGGCGACGCTTACAAATTCCTGTTCGTCAGCAAGGGCGGCGGCTCGGCGAACAAGACGTTTCTCTATCAGGAGACCAAGGCGCTGCTCAATCCCAAGCGGCTGAAGGAATTTTGCCTCGAAAAAATGACTTCGCTCGGCACAGCGGCGTGCCCGCCCTATCACCTCGCGTTCGTCATCGGCGGCACCTCGGCGGAGACCTGTCTCAAGACGGTGAAGCTCGCCTCCACCCATGATTACGATGAACTGCCGACTTCCGGCAACCAGCACGGTCAGGCGTTTCGCGACATTGCGCTGGAGAAGGAACTGCTGACGATGGCCCGCGAGATCGGGATCGGTGCGCAGTTCGGTGGTAAATATTTTGCACTCGATGTTAGAGTGATTCGTTTACCACGGCACGGTGCGTCGTGCCCGGTCGGCATCGGTGTTTCGTGTTCGGCGGATCGCCAGGCCAAGGCGAAGATCACCAAGGACGGGATTTTTCTGGAAAAACTTGAGAAGAATCCCGGCCGTTTCATCCCGGAAAAATTCCGAGATTGGAAGTTCAAGGGCGTGCCGATCGACCTCGATCTCGGGATGGAAGAGACGTTGAAAACACTCGCGAAATACCCGGTCACCACCGCGCTCGCGCTCACAGGCACGATCATCGTCGCCCGCGACATCGCCCATGCGAAGCTCAAGGAGATCCTCGACGACACCGGCGAGCTGCCCGACTACTTCAGGAAGTATCCCGTCTATTACGCCGGACCGGCCAAGACGCCCGCCGGTTTGCCCTCGGGTTCCTTCGGCCCGACCACCGCCGGACGGATGGATGGCTACGTCGATCTGTTCCAATCTAACGGCGGCTCGAGGGTGATGCTGGCCAAGGGCAACCGCTCGAAGCAAGTGACCGACGCCTGTCAAAAACACGGCGGCTTTTACCTCGGCTCGGCGGGTGGGCCAGCCGCCTTGCTGGCACAGGAACACATTCGCTCGCAGGAAGTCGTTGCGTTTCCCGAACTCGGGATGGAGGCGGTCTGGAAAATCAGGGTCGAAAATTTCCCGGCATTCATCCTCGTGGATAACAAAGGCAACGACTTTTTCACCTCGCTGAGTGCCTGCCCGGTGTGTCGGTGAGCGGCCACTCTCAAGTAAATGCATTGCAAGCGGGTTTTGCGACGCTACCCTCACACCAACCACACAAACCACAACCACTACCACCATGGGATCTATCGGAATGCCAGAAATGATCATGATTTTCATCGTGATCTTGTTACTCTTCGGAGCCAAGAAACTGCCTGAACTCGCCCGCGGAATCGGCAAGAGCATGGGCGAATTCAAAAAAGCGAAGGATGAGTTCGAGCACGAAATCACCCGCTCCGAGACCGAGGCACGAGTGAAAGAAGTGCCCGGCAAAGAACCTCGCGAATCCTAACTCGCGATGCAGCATCAGGCTTTTGCCACCTCGTTTGAAAATCACGCCCCAAGAGTTCTTGGGGCTGTTTTTTGGGCGCTCGTCTTGTTAGCCAGTTCCGCCTGCAACAAAAAAGGCACGCCGGATTGGGACACGCCCGGTGGAAAAACTCCGACAACCGCCGCAGCAACCGCTCCGGTCGTACCATCAGTCGTAGCTCCAGCGCCAGTCGAAACGGATATCCCGACGGCTGATCAAACGTCTGAACCTCAGCAAAGCGCCGCAGCCCCGACCGCAGCCACTTCGTCCGAAGGGGTTCGCTTCATCGCCTACAATGTCGAGAACTGGCTGACGATGGATCGCTACGTCGAGGGCAAAAATCTCAAGGGCGCTCCCAAGCCCGAGAGCGAAAAAAAGGCCGTCGTCGAAATTCTCGCCCGCCACGCGCCGGACATCCTCGGCCTCTGTGAAATCGGCGAGGCCACCGATCTCGCGGAAATCCAGCAAAAGCTCAAGGCGGCTGGGCTGGATTTACCTCACTCCCACTACACCGGCGGATCAGATCCTACCCGCCATCTCGGATTGCTGTCCCGCTTTCCGATCACTTCCACCGCCAAACCTGCGGAAACGGAATACCAACTTGCCGGCCAAACCTTCGCCATCAACCGCGGGATACTCGATGCCACCATCGAAGCTCGCGGCAAGTCCTACCGTTTTCTTGGCCTCCATTTGAAATCCAAGCGCGACAGCGAACAAGGCGACCAAGAGGCCATCCGCCTCAACGAAGCCCGCCTGCTACGCCGTCACATCGACAGCATTCTCAAGATAAACGCAGACGCCCGCCTCGTCGTTTACGGCGATTTGAACGACACCCGCGCAACGCCTGCGATCAAAACAATCACCGGCAAATACAACGATCCCGCTTACCTAACTGCCATTCCGGCGAAGGACTCGCGCAATGACGCCTGGACCCATCATTGGGCGCTGCACGACATTTACTCCCGCATCGACTTCATCATGGTCAGCCAAGGGATGCGCAAGGATGTGGATTTCCGCGCCGCAAAAATCATCGACGATGCGGGCTGGGACAAAGCGTCGGATCACCGACCGGTGCTGGCGGTCTTTAGGTGAGCGAACCAAACAAATCCGCTTTTCTTGTTGCACACCAATCTCAATTAGCGATCTTTCGCCCAGATGTCACCCGCCCTAGCAGCCGATTTGGAAATCGACAGCGCCATGACCTTGAATCAGGCCAAGGTGGGATGTGATATGCAAATCCGGGTGTTGAGCGGTCCAGGTTGTGAGCGCCTCCGCGACCTCGGATTCTGCGAGCAACTCCAAGTCCGCAAACTCGCGGGCGGGCGAAATTTGATTTGCTCAATCTGCGGCACTCGGATGGCCATCAGCCGCGAACTGGCTGAGCAGGTGCTGGTTTCGCCCGTCGGTTGAAATTCCATGTCCGCCGCCTCTGATGCTCCCTCGACGATCGCGTTGATCGGCAATCCCAACGCCGGCAAGACCACGCTTTTCAACGCTCTAACCGGCGCTAACCAACGCGTCGGCAACTATGCCGGGGTCACCGTGGAAGTAAAATCCGGGGAAACGTTTACGCCGCACGGTCGCAAGCTGCACGTCCTCGACTTGCCCGGCTGTTATTCTCTCCGCGCAAACTCGCCTGACGAAAAAGTCGCGCTCGACGCGCTCAGCGGCCAGCTCCCCGGCGAACCCAAACCAGACATCGTCGTCAGCGTGGTGGATGCCTCGAATCTCGAACGCCATCTGCAACTCACGCTGCAAATTATCGAACTCGGGCTGCCCTGCGTGCTGGCTCTCAACATGGTCGATGTCGCCGAGCGCTCTGGCCTGCGGTTAGATCCGGCGAAATTGTCCGAAGAACTCGGCATTCCCGTGGTGCCCATGCAGGCAAACGCGAAGAAAGGCATTATCGAACTCAAGCAAGCGCTGCGCTTCCCCCACCCGATCCCGGCGGAGGTCACTTGGAGCGCGGGCGCGAGCGATCCCGAGTCTGGCAGACGCGTGTTCATCACCCGGCTTTGCGAACTCGCGGCCCGGCGGCCGGACGCGCACCAGCAAACTCTATCCGATCGCATCGACTCGGTGCTGCTCCACCCGGTGTTAGGCTGGATCTCGCTGCTCGCGATTTTTTTCACCGTATTCTGGGCGATCTTTTCCTTCGCACAAATCCCGATGGGCTGGATTTCTAACGGCCAAGCTCTGCTCGGCGCTTGGATCGAGTCGCTGATGCCCGACGGCGACCTCCGCTCACTTATCGTCGATGGTGTCATCGGAGGAGTCGGCGGGGTGGTTACATTCCTGCCGCAAATCATTCTGTTATTTTTGTTCATCGGCCTGTTGGAAAGTTCCGGCTACATGGCGCGTGCGGCCTATCTGATGGACGGCGTGATGGCGAGGGCCGGTCTCAGCGGGAAATCTTTCCTGCCGCTTTTCAGCTCCTACGCCTGTGCGATTCCCGGCGTGATGGCCACCCGCACCATTGACTCGGCGAAGGAGCGGCTGGTCACCATTTTCGTCGCGCCGTGGATGAGCTGCTCGGCGCGGCTGCCGGTGTATTTCCTGATCATTCCCCTGCTGCTGCATGAAAAGGAAGGCACCTGGAAACAAGCGTTGATCCTGTTCGCCATCTACGCGCTGGGCACTCTAACGGCGTTCATCGTCGCCCGTCTGCTGCGTGCTCGGCTTGGCGAAGACATCAGCCCCGGGCATTTCCTGCTAGAGCTGCCGCCCTACCGCAAACCGCAATGGAGCTACATTCTCCGGCATGTGCTAGACCGTGCGCTGTCGTTCGTGAAAAAGGCTGGAACCATCATTCTGGGCCTGTCAATTCTGCTGTGGGCGCTCAGCACCTATCCGAAAAAACCTGGTGCCGACGAGGCGGAAGCGCTCGCCCACAGTGCGATGGGCCGCATCGGCGCGGTGATCGAGCCGGTGGTTAGACCGCTCGGCTTCGACGGGCGGATGGGCACCGCGATCCTCACTTCCTTTGCCGCGCGCGAGGTCTTCGTTTCCTCGATGGCGATTCTCTATCGAGTCGAGCAAACCGACGACGAAGAGCAAACTCGCAACGTCCTGCGCGATCAACTCGCCGCCTCCAAGTGGCCCGATGGCCGCCCGATTTTCACGCCGCTCTCGCTCGTTTCGCTGCTGGTGTTTTTCATCTACGCGCTGCAATGCCTGCCCACCACGGCGGTCGTCGCGCGCGAGTCCGGCTCGTGGAAATGGGCCGCCGGGCAGTTCGTTTTCATGACCGGCTTCGCTTACGCCGCGTCACTCATCGTCTTCCAAGTGGGCAAACTCATCGGATTCTAACATGGACTGGCAAACCTTAACCGCAGCAGCCATCGTGATCATCACCCTCACGATCTTCCTCGTCCGTTTCATCCGCCCGAAAAAGAAATCCGGCTGCGGCAAAGACTGCGGCTGTGGGAAGTGATGCTAGGAGAATCCCACTCAGGCTGCGAATTTTCGCCGCATCCTAAAATCTCCAACGCCGGAAATCCGGAAATCTCTCTCGCCTTGCTCGATCTCACCCGCTTCGATCCGACCTTCGTGGCACGATGCCGCGCGACTCGCTTCATTCCGAAAGTAACCTGTTCAATTTTGTTTGAACTAACCGGGATATTTCCTACGGTCCGCCGCATGGACGATCTGCTCAACGGCGATCAATACGAACTCGACCCCTTGGAACGCCAAGTGGTCGCCTTTTTCGTGGACGGGGTGCGGGTGTTAGGCCTGCCCCGCTCGATCGGCGAAATTTACGGCCTCCTCTTCATTTCCCAAACCGCGCTGTCCCTCGACGATCTCGTGAACCGCCTCCATATCAGCAAAGGTTCCGCCAGCCAAGGACTGCGGATGCTCAAGAGCTTAGGCGCGGTCCGCGAGGCGGCGGGAGGAGCCGAGCGGCGGACCTACTATCAGCCCGCGATCGAGCTCAAGCGGCTCGCCGGCGGCTTCATCCGCGAGCAAATCCGCCCCCACCTAGAGAGTGGTAAAACCAAGATCACCCGGCTGGCGGAGACGACCCAAGACATCGACGACCCAGCTCGCCGAAAATTCCTGAGCGAGCGCGTAGAGCGGCTTGAAACATGGATGCGCAGCGGGGGCAGGGTGCTTCCGGTCCTTCAGAAATTACTCGGCCAATGATTTCTACATCACTCAAACAGCCCGAATGGTTCTGCGTGCGCTGCCAAACAAAGCGCGAACACATCGCCGCCAGTCATCTGCGCGAACTCGAAGGCATCGAAGTATTTTGCCCGCGCCTGCGCTACCGCAAAGCCACCCGCCGGGGCAAAATCTGGTGGGTCGAGCCGATGTTTCCCGGCTATGTGTTGGCTAAATTCAACATCGCCGAGATGGAGCGGGCAGTCACGTTTTGCCAAGGCGTGCGCGGTCTGGTCCGCTTCGGCGCAGGGATCCCCGCCGTGCCAGAGTCCTTTGTGGAGGCTATGAAACTCGAAATCCTCAAGCACAATGGTGCCGAGGAAGCCGAGTTGATCACCCTCAGCCCGATCATCGAAATCGGCGACGAAGTGGAAGTCGCTAACGGACCCTTCCAAGGCATGCACGGCACCGTCGTCGCGGTACCATCGTCCACCGAGCGGGTGAAAATCCTGCTCGAATTTCTCGGCAGCCCGCAGGCGGTGGACATGGACTTATTCTCGATCCTCCTGCCGCGGCGGCCCACGCCCTGAACCCGCTCACCGCCGTCGCCGCCATGGAAATGGCAACTCACCCCACGCGCACCTTCCCTAGGTTTCTCTCCCCATCGGAGAGATCGACCAAGGGCGGCAGCGTGACAGACTCCGCCGCCACTTGGAAACTGACAAATCCACCGACTTCCTGATCATCGGTGCCGGCTTTTCCGGACTGGTGATCGCCGAGCGCCTGTCCGCCGCCGGCTGGAAATGTGTGGTGGTGGATCGCCGCAATCACCTTGGTGGAAATGCCTATGACGGCATCGACTCAGCAGGAGTCCTCATCCATCACTACGGCCCGCATTACTTCCGCACGAACTCGCAACGGATCGTCGATTATCTATCGGCATTCACTGAGTGGCATAAGGTGAGTTATACCATCAAAAGCCATGCTCGCGGGCGTTTCTGGAGTTTCCCAATCAATCTTAATACTTTCGAAGAATATCTCGGTCGGGCATCGACCACTGATGAGTTTACTGCTTGGTTAGAGCATCACCGGATCGACATCGCCGAGCCGAAAAACTCTGAAGAAGTGATCATTTCCCAAGTCGGCCGGGAGTTATATGAATTGTTTTTTGAAGGCTACACGCGCAAGCAATGGAACCGCCACCCGCGCGAACTCGACGCCTCAGTCTGCGGCCGCATCCCGATCCGCACCAACCGCGATGACCGCTATCTAGCAGAGTCATTCCAAGCCTTGCCGAAGCACGGCTATACCAAACTATTTGAAACGATGCTCAACGCCTCGCCCGGCGTCGAGTTATACCTCGGCATGGATTTCCAAGAAGCCCGCGCCCGCTGGAATCATAAGCATCTTATATTTACCGGCGCGATCGACGAGTTCTACGATAGACGCTTCGGTCCCCTGCCCTACCGCTCGCTGCGCTTCGAGCCAGAATCGTTTTCTGCCAGTCAACTGATAGAACGCGAATCAATTTCCAACAAACCCGGGTTCTGGCAACCCGCCCTGCAAGTGAACTATCCAGACGCGGAAGTGCCGTTCACCCGCATCGTGGAAATGAAACACGCGACCGGCCAGCAGATCGGCGCGACCACCATCATCCGCGAATTTCCCAAGAACTGGACGCCGGGCGACGAGCCGTTTTACCCCATCCCAGCCCCCGAAGCTCGCGCGGCCTATCAGCGGTATTCCGAACTTGCCGCTGCCGAACCGGCCACCAGCTTCATCGGTCGGCTCGCGACGTATCGCTACTATAACATGGACCAAGTCACCGGCATGGCCCTCGCGGAAGCCGATAAACTCATTTCACGCTACGGATCGAACCTATGAAAAAACTATTCATCGCGGGCCACCGCGGCATGGTCGGCACTGCGCTCGTCCGCGAGGCGGAAAAACTCGGCGGCTTCCATATCATCACCGCCACGCGCGACCAGCTCGACCTCTGCGATCAACCCGCGGTGTTTGATTATCTAGCAGCGGAGAAACCAGACATCGTCATCATCGCCGCCGCCAAGGTCGGTGGCATTCATGCGAACTCGACCTACCCGGCGGATTTCATTTATGAAAATATTACTATCGCGGCAAACTTGGTGGAAGGTAGCCGCCGCGCCGCGGTGCCGAGGGTGCTGTTTCTTGGCTCTTCCTGCATCTACCCAAAGATGGCCCCGCAGCCGATGCCGGAAGACTGCTTACTAACAAGCCCGCTCGAATCCACCAACGAGGCGTATGCCATCGCCAAGATCGCCGGACTGAAACTATGTCAACATTACCGCGCCCAGCATGGACTGATCTATCACAGCGCGATGCCCACCAATCTTTACGGTCCGGGCGATAACTATCACCCGGAAAATTCCCATGTCATCCCCGGCATGATCCGCCGCTTCCACGAAGCCAAGGAACGCGGCGACTCCACTGTCACTATTTGGGGCACTGGCACGCCGCGCCGTGAGTTCCTCCACGTCCACGATCTCGCCGCCGCTTGTTTCCATTTACTAGCCCTCAACTCACCGCCGGACTGGGTGAATGTCGGCGTCGGTGAGGATGTCACGATCCATGAACTTGCATCGCGGATCGCAAAAACGATTGGCTTCACGGGCAACATTGTTACCGATCCCAGCAAGCCTGACGGCACTCCTCGCAAGTTGCTTGATATATCAACCATCAAAGCCACTGGCTGGTCGCCCGTGGTGTCCTTCGAGGATGGACTGACTGCGGCCTATCAGGATTTCTTAGCGACACTCGCAGCGGGCAAAGCGAGGTTATAACTGAATGAACTCTGTGCTGTCATCCGCTCAAAGCAGTACTATCATCGAAGCACTTGCTGGCTTCGATTGCGCAGTGATCTATCTATTCGGCTCTTACAGCAAGCAAACTGCCCATCCCGGAAGCGATATCGACATCGCATTCTTGCCTTCCAAAACAGTCGCGCCGTTGGATTGTTTTTATCTAGCGAGCACACTTTCCGAAAAGCTTGGCAAGCCAGTGGACTTGGTGGATCTATCAAATGCGAGCACGGTGTTTGCCAAAGAGATTGTCGCCTATGGAACCCCGTTGTTCATCGGCAACACTCTCCGCTACCATAACTTCGAAATGTACACCCTCTCAGACTACGCACGGCTCAATGAGGAAAGGAGAGAGATACTTGCGGGATGATTGATGATATCACATTAAACAAAGCGGCGATTGTCCGCCGTTGTGTCTCCCGGGTGACCGCAGAATACCAAGGCAATCCTTCCCGCCTTGACGACTTCACCACTCAGTATTCGGTCGTGCTGAACTCTAAAATCATGCATCCGCCGTCCACCACTCCCACTCCATGAAACGCGCTCTCATCACCGGCATCACCGGCCAAGACGGTTCCTATCTTGCGGAATTTCTCCTCGAAAAAGGTTATGAAGTTCACGGCATCAAGCGCCGCGCCTCGTTATTTAACACCCAACGGATCGACCACATCTATGAGGATCCGCATGTCGAAGGTTCGCGGTTTCGCCTGCATTACGGCGATCTCACGGACTCATCCAACCTAACTCGCATCCTCAGCGAGGTCCAGCCGGACGAGGTCTATAATCTGGGTGCGCAATCTCATGTCGCCGTTTCTTTCGAAGCTCCTGAATACACCGCAGACGTCGATGCCCTTGGCACACTTCGTCTGCTAGAGGCGATTCGCTTCCTCGGCTTGGAAAAGAAAACTCGCTTCTATCAGGCATCCACTTCCGAACTCTACGGCCTCGTCCAAGAAATCCCGCAGACGGAAACCACGCCATTTCACCCGCGCTCGCCGTATGCCGTCGCGAAGATGTATGCTTACTGGATCACCGTGAACTATCGCGAAGCTTATGGTATGTATGCTTGCAATGGTATCCTCTTCAACCACGAGTCCCCGCGCCGTGGTGAAACTTTCGTCACTCGTAAAATCACGCGGGCACTTGCTAACATCGCCCAGGGTCTCGAAGCCTGCTTGTTCCTCGGTAACATCGATTCGCTCCGCGATTGGGGCCACGCCAAGGACTACGTCCGCATGCAGTGGATGATGCTTCAGCAGGACACGCCTGATGATTTTGTCATCGCCACTGGCAAACAAATATCCGTGCGTGAGTTCGTTAGAATGTCTGCCCGTGAAGCCGGTATCGAACTCGCATTCTCCGGCGAGGGCGAAAACGAAATCGCTACTGTCACTGCGGTCAATCCCGCCATTGCCCCGGCTGTCGCGATTGGTGGCATCATCGTAAAAGTCGATCCCCGCTATTTCCGCCCGGCGGAAGTGGAGACATTGTTAGGCGACCCGACGAAGGCAAAAGAAAAGCTCGGCTGGGTGCCCGAGATTACGGTTGAGGAAATGTGCAAAGAAATGGTCGCTCATGATCTCGACGTCGCCCGCCGCCACTCGCTGCTTAAGTCACACGGACACCATGTATCGGTTTCGAAGGAATAAGATCCGTTCATTCCCTTGGACATAAATCCTGTACAATGATTTAGTGAGTCATGACAACGATTTCCTACAGCGAAGCGCGTGATCGACTGGCAAGCGTTTGGGACGACTGCATCCTCTTCGCACAAGCAAGATATCACTACTGATATTCGACGCTCCTTGCCCCAAGCTTCATGAAAAAAGTCTTTGTTTCCGGCTGCTATGACATCCTCCATGCCGGGCATCTCCAGTTCTTCGAGGAAGCCCGCGCACTGGGTGACTATCTGATAGTTTCCTTCGCCTCCGCCGAGGTCTTGTGGCATCACAAGCGCCGCAAGCCATCCATCCCAGACGATCACAAGCGTGTCCTCCTGCAAGGCCTGCGGATGGTTGATGAAGTCATCATCACTGCGGGCCACAAGGAGGGGTTAGATTTCGAAGAGGACTTCCTGCGCCTGCGCCCGGATTTTCTAATCGTCACTGAGGACGATAAATATGGCGAAGCGAAACGTGATCTCTGCAACCAAGTCGGTGCCCAATACACCATCTTGCCGAAGACTCCGCCGCACTTCGAGCCAGTCTCTACCAGCTCGATCGTCCGCTGGGTGCAGGCTCCGACTGAGGCTCCTTTGCGAGTCGATTTCGCGGGCGGCTGGCTCGATGTCCCGCGGTTTTCCCGGCCCGGCGAGTTCATCGTGAACTGCACCATCTCGCCGTTAGTTTCGCTGCGCGAATGGCCTTACGAAAAACAAGCCGGCCTCGGCGGCAGCGGCGCGTGGGCGCTCTTGAATGGGCGCGACGGTTTCGAGTCGGAAATCAATCTGGGCGTCGGCTGGCAAGATCCCGCAGTGATCCGGGAAACTGGCCTCTGCGTCTGGCGCTCTGGAGAATCTGCGGTGCTCGATTTCAAGCGCAACGGCGATTTCCTAACGGGCTGCCTCGCCATCCTCTGGACCGGCAGCCCGCACGACACGCCCGGCGTCGCCAATCTCGTGCGCGACTATGACACAATCGCCCGCAGCGGTCGGCTTGCCCGTGATGGGGCGCTACATGCCGATCCCTATCAGCTAGCGGATGGCATCGCCCTCTATCACTCAACCCAACTTGCGGAAGGGATGGAAGTTCTACCAGAAATCCCCGGCTCGCTCGCGAGAAAGTATTGCGGTGGCGGCCACGGCGGCTACGCGCTCTATCTGTTTGAGAGCGACGAGCAACGCGAACAGGCCATCGCCGCCACGCCGGACCTCCGCGCCGTAGAACCTTTCTGCAAGGTCTAGCAGCCCTCATTTTTTGAACCGAATTTCCATCATCGGTCTCCCCGTCGCGGCGACCACCTACGCCGGGGCGGTTAAATGGATCCTCGCGCACGCGCTTGATAGAGGCCAGACCTATGCAGTGGAAGCCGCTAACACTCACGTCGCCGCGCTCGCCCGCACGGATAAAAATTTCGGCGAGGCGATGCAGCAGTTCGACCTGATTTGTCCCGATGGAATGCCGCTCGTGTGGGTGCTAAATGCACAACTCAGCACAGCCGAGAAACTAACTGACCGAGTCTATGGGCCGACCTTGATGCTGGAAGCGCTCCAGGCGACTGATGGCAAAGGCGATGAATTTAAACACTTCCTCCTCGGCGGCAAGCAATCGACATTAGATAAACTCACTCGCAATTTCGCCGAGCGGTTTCCGAAGGTATGTATCGCCGCCACACACTCGCCGCCATTTGGGGAGTGGCCGGAAAATGAGTTTGAGATCATCGCCGAGAAAATCCGCAACTCAGGAGCCAACCTCATTTGGGTCGGCCTTGGCTGTCCAAAGCAAGAGCAGTGGATAGCAACTAACAAACACCGGCTACCAGCAGGTGTCTATTTCGGCATCGGCGCGGCATTTGCATTTCATGCAGGTGAAGTCCAGCAAGCCCCACCGCTGGTTCAGCGCTTCGGGTTGGAATGGGCTTACCGCGTGGCCATGGAACCGCGGCGGCTCTTCAAACGCTACTTCACTTACAATTCACTCTTTATCTATCACCTCCTCCGCGACCGTCTCTTGCCACCTTCCTAACCTCCCCCTAACAACAAATCATGAATATCAAATCCATTTGCTGCCTCGGTGCCGGCTATGTCGGCGGTCCTACCATGGCGATGATCGCTGCCAAGTGCCCTGACATCCAAGTCACTGTGGCGGACATGAACGAGAAGCGCATCTCCGCATGGAACTCGGACATTCTTCCCGTTTATGAGCCAGGTCTTGATGCAGTCGTGGCCTCCGCCATTGGCCGTAACCTCCATTTCACCACCGACATCCGCTCGGCCATTGCTGCGGCGGACTTGATCTTCGTCTCAGTCGGTACGCCGACAAAATCCTACGGCATCGGTGCGGGTCGCGCGGCGGATTTGCGCTATATCGAATCCGCCGCACGCCTCATCGCGGAGGTTTCCGAGGGCCATAAAATCATTGTTGAGAAGAGCACGATCCCGGTCAAAACCGCGACTGCAATCAAGTCCATTCTCACCGCGAATTCTCCTAACGGAGCCACCTTTCAAGTACTCTCCAACCCAGAATTCCTCGCCGAAGGCACCGCCGTCAAAGATATGGAATCGCCCGACCGGATTCTCATCGGCGGCGACTCCACCCCCGAAGGTATCACTGCGGTGGAAGCACTCGTCTCGGTCTATGCCAACTGGATTCCCCGCGAACGTATTCTAACGACTAACTTGTGGTCATCTGAGTTATCCAAACTCGTTGCTAACGCTTTCCTCGCACAACGGATTTCTTCGATCAATTCAATCTCCGCCCTCTGCGAAGCCACCGGGGCCGATGTGGATGAAGTCGCTCGCGCCATCGGCATGGACTCACGGATCGGCCCGAAGTTCCTTAAAGCTTCCGTCGGTTTCGGCGGCTCCTGTTTCCAGAAAGACATCCTAAACTTGGTCTATCTCTGTGATTCCTTCAACCTTCCCCACGTCGCAGAATACTGGCGTCAGGTCGTGCATGTTAACGATTGGCAGAAGAGCCGCTTCGTAGAGAAAATCGTCCGCACTCTTTATAATACGGTCAACGGCAAGCGGATCGGCATCCTTGGATTTGCTTTTAAAAAGGATACCAACGACACTCGCGAATCCCCCGCCATCCATGTCTGCCGCGATCTGCTACACGAGCGCGCTCACCTCGCTATCTACGATCCACGGGTCAGCCCAGAAACCATCTACCAGGATCTAACGTCCGCCGGGGTGTCGGCAGAGTTGATCGCCTCTAACGTCGAGATTTGCAGCGATCCCTACACCGCCGTGACTGGAGCACACGCGCTTGCCACGCTCACCGAGTGGGATGAATTCCGCACCCTCGATCTGCCGCGCATCTATGATCTCATGCTCAAGCCCGCGTTCATCTTCGACGGTCGCGCGGTCTTGCCGGCGGATGTCTTGGTCGCTCATGGCTTCGAAGCATTTGTGATCGGCAAAGGCGCGTGAGGAGAGAAATGCTGAGTTTCCAAAGCAGTCATTCCGCTGAGTCAAGAAATCGGCCACCGCTCGGATCTCTCTCTTGAGGAAAAGCATCTGAGCAATGAAGTGGGACTCGCAGATGCGATGATCTCCGCGACTGCGTCCCTCACCGGTCAGAGTCTTGTCACCGCAAATTTCAAACACTTTCGTTGCTTTCCTAAGCTCCAATTGAAACGCTTCAGCCCATGAACATTCATCCCGAGTTTCACCGCTTCCTTCATCGCCAAGACAAAGAAAACCTTCTCGGCCAACGTGGACTCGTCGTATGGCTCTGCGGTTTGTCCGGCTCGGGAAAATCCACCATCGCCAACGCCGCCGAGCGGGTGCTTCACCAACAAGGTCGTTTCACCACCATCCTCGACGGTGACAACCTCCGCTCCGGCCTGAACTCGAACCTTGGATTCTCCGATCAGGACCGGCTCGAAAATATTCGGAGGATCTCGGAAGTCGCCAAAGTCTTCGTTTCCCAAGGCATCATCACCTTCGTTTCCGCCATCACCCCGCGCGGCGAGTTGCGCGATCTCGCCCGCGGCATTCTTGGTAAAGACGTCTTCGAAGTTTACGTCAAGGCGAGCTACGAAGCCTGTGAAAAACGCGACGTGAAGGGACTCTATGCCAAAGCCGCCCGCGGCGAAATCGCCCATTTCACCGGTAAAGACGGCTCATTCGAGCCCCCAAGCCGACCGGATCTCACGCTCAACACCGAGACCACCTCCATCGAAGACGCTGCATTCGAAGTGCTCGAAGCCATCCGCTCGCGGGTCTCCGTGCATCTTCCTTTGTGAGATAACTCGTGGCTGCGAATCCAAGCCGAAGTCCATGGGCTTCGGCTTTTTTGTAGAATCATCTCGGAAAAACTCCGGCAAAACATTACCATCCCACCCAAGTTAATTATTATTTCTTGACCCTATCGGTCCCGACTCCTATCCCAACCGCGCCGTCGGCATTCGCTGTCGTTCGAGCCTTTCAGCACTTTCCCTCTCATGCCCAATTATCATCTCAGCCATCTCGACCAACTCGAAGCCGAAGCCATTTTTATCCTTCGCGAAACGGCGGCTCAATTTGAAAACCCGGCGCTACTTTTTTCGGGCGGCAAGGATTCGATCGTGATGGCATGGCTCGCCCGCAAGGCGTTCTGGCCGGCCCGTATGCCCTTCCCGCTGGTCCACATCGACACCGGTCACAACTTCGAGGAAACCATGACTTACCGCGACGAATTCGTGGACCTCATCCGTGCGACGCTGGTGGTTGGCTCGGTCCAAGATTCCATCGACGCCGGTCGGGTGATCGAGGAAAAGGGTCCTAACGCCTCGCGCAACAAACTCCAGACCGTCACGCTGCTAGACACAATCGAGACTAACCAATACGACGCCTGCCTCGGTGGCGGTCGCCGCGATGAGGAGAAAGCCCGCGCGAAAGAACGCTTCTTTTCGCACCGCGATGACTTCGGCCAATGGGATCCCAAAAACCAGCGGCCAGAACTCTGGAATCTGTTTAATGGTCGCAAAAATCCGGGTGAGCATTTCCGCATCTTTCCGCTCTCTAACTTCACCGAGATGGACATTTGGATGTATATCCAACGCGAAAACATCCCGCTGCCGTCGATTTACTTTTCCCACGAGCGCGACGTGTTTGAGCGCAATGGCTCGCTCCTCGCGGTGACCAAGTTTCTAACCGCCCAAGACCACGAGCCGGTGACCCGCCAGATCGTCCGCTTTCGCACCATCGGCGACGCCACCTGCACTGGTGCCGTCGAATCCAAGGCCTCTAACCTCGACGAAGTCATCGCCGAAGTCGCCGCCGCCCGCCAAACTGAACGCGGCACTCGCTCCGACGACAAACGCTCGGAAACCGCTATGGAAGACCGCAAGAAGGAAGGATACTTCTGAAGAAAAAGCTGAAAACTGAAATGCTGAGACGCTGAAATTACAGTCAGTGCTTCGCCGGTCAGAATTCAGCCCAACTTCCTCTTCATTTCAGCATTTCAGTTTTCAGAATTTCAGCTTTTACCCCACTATGTCACTCCCATCTCCACAACAAACCCTCATCTGGAAATCGATGAGTGGTTCGGAGAAATACGGTTTGCTCGCCGCCACCGTTCGGCAGGCCCGCGAACTGAAACGAATCGGCATTCGTCTTCGTCGCCCCGAAGCCTCGTCCGAAGAAATCGAACGGGAACTCGCCCGCGTTTGGCTCCATGCAAGACCCTGATTTCATCACTTTGTTTGTCGCTCCCCTCGAAGCTGCTGGGATCGCATATATGATTACCGGATCGGTCGCCAGCTCGATTTATGGCGAACCGCGCACCACACTGGACATCGACCTGGTAGTTCTGTTGGAACAGTCGCAAATCCACCAACTTCCCACACTTTTTCCCGAGGTGGATTTCTACCTGCCTCCTGTCGATGTGATCGCCATCGAATCTCGCCGCGAATCCCGCGGTCACTTCAATATCATTCATCAACACACCGGCCTGAAGGCTGACATCTACTTGTCCCGCAATCATCCGTTTCTCACCTGGTCGCTCGCCCATACCCGTCGCGTCCCCACGCCCGCTTGCGAAATCACGGTCGCGCCGCCCGAGTATGTTATCCTTCATAAACTCGAATTCTTTCGGGAATCCGGCCACCGCCGTCACCTTCGCGACATCGCGGGCATGATCGAGCAACAGGAGCTTGATCATGAGTTCCTAGACCCGGCAATCAACGCCCTTCACCTCGAATCAGAATGGGCGGCCGCTCTCAAGCTCAGCGCCTCTTAATCCAT
>JAYTEI010000054.1:0-1904 GCA_043735445.1 Akkermansiaceae bacterium
TCGTTTTTAATTGTAGGCAGAAAATGTTGTAATTTTATCAAATATATGCTTTACTAGTAGTTGTTTATGTGTTTAAATTAGTAGCCATGTTTATTTCACGCGTCACTTCAAAGGGTAAAGAGGGCCGCACCTACCTCTCCGTCCTCCTCCGCACTTCCTCCCGCGTCGGCAAAAAGGTCGTTTCCAAGACCCTTGCCATCCTCACAGATCTCCCGGATTGGCTCCTCAAGATTGTCGAGCACTCGGTTTCCGAGGGCAAGGACGCTGCTTCCATCGCCCAGTTGACGGCCTCGGCCTCATCCCCGCTGGGTTTGCGCTGCGCGGAATCCTTCGGCGCGGTTTTTGCGGTCCATGAGACAGTCAAAATCTGTGGCATTCCCCAAGCCTTGGGCACCACCGAGGAGGCAAAACTCGTGCTCTGGCAGGTGTGCGCCCGCGCGCTTTCGCCAGCAACCTCCCTTCTGGGCATGATCCGGCTGGCGGGCTCCTGCGCCGCCGCACGCCTCCTGGGATTCAAGGATTCCTTCAATGAGGATGATCTCTACGCTAACGGAAAATGGCTCTGTGCACGACAAGCCAAAGTGGAGGCCAGATTGTGGCAGTGGCACCAGTCCGGGGCTCCGGCTTCCCAGAAAACCACCACTGCTGCATCCACACCTCCTGCAGCCGGTGATGTTACCCTTGGCCAGACCTGCAAACCGGGTCTCTTTTTCTACGATGTCACCAGTTCCTACTTCGAAGGATCGCACAACGCCCTCGCGGCTTTTGGTCATAACCGCGACAAGATCAAGGGCAAGAGCCAGGTCGTCATGGGGCTCCTCACCGATGCTGATGGCGAGCCTGTTAGCGTGAGCTTGTTTCCCGGTAATACCAATGATCTCCAGACCTTCAGCACCCAGGTCGCGAGCCTCAAAACAACCTTCGCGCAAAGCAACATCACCATCGTGGGGGATCGCGGCATGATCCGCGGACCCCAACAACAGGAGGCCAACGCCGCAGGATTCAACTACATCAGCGCCCTTCACAAAGCAGAGATCCTGACCTTGCTCAAATCCGGGGAAGTCCAGATGGGACTTTTTGATAACAGCGTGCAGGAAATCACCCTCGAAGATGGCCGGCGGCTCGTAGCCCGGTGCAACCCCGTGCGCCGTGACGAGATCGCCGCGAGCCGTCAGGGCTACCTCACCCGCATGGAAGGATGGATCGCCAAGGCCAATCTCTATCTTAAAGAGCACCCCAAGGCCAAAGAAAGCACCCAGCTCAAATCCGGCTTGCAGCGCCTGCAAAAAGGGAAACGCGAGCGTCTGGATCACCATGGAAATAAAGGACCGCATTGTCAGCCTCAAGCGTGATGAAACACTACTCCAGGAGCACGCGAAACTCGACGGCTGTTATGCCATCGTGAGCGACCTGCCCGTTGCCATGGCCGACAAACAAGAACTGCACGATAGATACAAAGACCTTGCCAAAGTGGAAAGCGGCTTCCGCACCCTCAAGCACGGGCATCTGGAAATCCGCCCGTGGCATGTGACCACCGAAGCCAACACCCGGGCGCATGCCTTCACCGCCATGCTGGCGCTCAAAGTGCGTCGCCGCCTCGAGCGGGCATGGGAGCCGCTCAATCTGACCGTAGAAGAAGGCTTGCGTGAGCTGGGGACCCTATCGATCATGGAGATCTACGAAAAGAACTCCGGGCAAACCGTCAGCCGCCAAATGCCCGATCCCAACGCCGTTCAGGCAGGATTGCTCAAAGCGCTCGGGATAAGTCTACCCAAACAAGCCCCCTTGCCAGGTCCTGTAGTAGTCACGCGGGTAGAGTTGCAAAAGCGACGCAAAGCCAACTTAAAGCCCTGATTTTAAATAATTTGAAGGCTTTCTAGCTTTCGATTCAAGCTGGAAGTTCC
>JAYTEI010000055.1:0-4329 GCA_043735445.1 Akkermansiaceae bacterium
GCACCGCCATGAGTGCGGATCAGTTCGCCGCGTTTCTCGAGGATTTCGAAATCCTTGCGGACTGTCTCGTCGGTGACACCAAGCTCGACGGCGGTCTCGATGGTTCGCAAGGAACCAGCTCCATGAAGGAGTTCTAGAATTCGGCGTTGGCGGTCGATGGCGAGCATGGATTTGTGTTTTTCTTTGTTTCTTTGGGTATTTTTGGTTTTTGGGTTGACTTGTCAATCAAATCCATCGATTCACAGGGCACAGATGGCCGCGCCGATTTCCCAATCCACCCCACGGGCAGTAGTTGAACACCTCGTTCGCGAGCAAGTTTATGCGAGCCTCGGCTTGTCCTTACCGGCGGCGTCGAAGGCTCCCAACGCGTTGTTGGTCAATATTTCCGCCCGTCATTGCCACCTCACGCAGGCCGCCGTGGAAGCGCTGTTCGGCCCGGGCCACCAGCTCACGCCGATGAAGGGACTCTATCAAAACGGCCAATACGCCGCGAAAGAGTCGATCACCCTGATCGGCCCGCGCAGCCGGATCATTTCCAATCTCCGCATCCTCGGTCCATGCCGCGATTTGAATCAGGTCGAGCTCGCTTACACCGACGCGATTTCGCTGGGCTTCGAGATTCCGGTCGCCATGTCCGGCGCGATCAAGGGCACTCCGGGCTGCATGTTGATGGGTCCGCACGGTTATTTTCAAATGGACGAAGGCGTGATCCGCGCCCAACCGCACGTCCACATGCATCCGGATGACGCGACTTTCTACGGCGTCAAACATCTCGATACCATGAAGCTAAAAGTCCACGGCCCGCTCGGCATGACTTTCGACAACCTCGTCGTCCGCGTGGATCCATCGTTCAAGTTAGAAGTCCACATCGACACCGACGAGGGCAACGCCTGCGGCCTCAAGCCCGACACTTTCTGCGAACTCACCAAGTAATCTCAATCCAATCCCACACCACCAACTAACACCATGAGCACTGCACTCGGCATGATCGAAACCAAAGGCTACGTCGGCAGCGTCGAAGCCACCGACGCGATGGCCAAAGCCGCCAACGTCCAACTCGTCAAACAAATCCAAACCGGCGGGGGCTTCCTAACGGTGCTCGTCAAGGGTGACGTCGGCAGCGTGAAAGCGGCCGTCGATGCTGGTGCCGAAGCCGCCGCCCGCGTCGGCGAACTCGTTTCCTCGCACGTCATCGCCCGTCCGCACGCCGAGCTCCTCGCGCAATTCGGCATCGCCTGATTTTTTTCAATCCAACCATCTAACGAACCACTACCATGGCAAAGCAAGCAATCGGCATCATCGAAACCAAGGGTTTCGTCGCCCTCATCGAAGCCTCGGACGCCGCCCTCAAAGCCGCCGACATCCGGATGACCGGCTGGGATAAAATCGGCTCCGGCCTCGTCACCGGTTTCTTTTCCGGTGATGTCGCAGCAGTCAAGGCCGGCCTCGACGCCGCCGCCGCCGCCGCGTCCAAGATCGGCACCGTCACCTCAGTCCAAATCATTCCGCGTCCGCACGACGACTTGTCGAAGCTCGGAACGTGGATCGCTTGATCGTTTTCAGCGTTTCAGATTCTCAGCATTTCAGCTTCTATCAAAATGCTCGTTCTCGTCGCCAACCTCGGTTCCACCTCGTTCAAGTACCGTCTCTTCCGCATGGATGGGAACGGCGGCGAGGTCATTGCCAAGGGCGGCTACGAGCGCGTGACCGACTACGCCGCGGTGATTGATGACGCTCTAACTGCCCTGCAGCGGGATGGGGTCATCACCAGCCCGGACGAAATCGAAGCGGTGGGATTCAAGACGGTGTTAGGCAAGGATCTCAGCGGTTGCGTGATGGCCGATCAACAGGTCATCGCGGCGCTGGAGGGATTCACCGCCGTCGCCCCGGCCCACAATCCGCCGTATGCGGCTGGCATCCGGCAATTCGAGAAATCGCTGCCGCACGCCCGTCTCGTCGCGCTTTTTGAAACGGCATTCTATCAGTGGACCAGCCCGGAATCCTATTCCTACGCCATTCCCCGCGCCTGGCGGGACATTGGCATCCGCCGCTATGGCTTCCACGGCGCCAGCCACAAGTTCATCGCCGAGCGCTCCGCCGAACTCTGCGGGCGCGACGATGTGGCGGAAATTGTCCGCCAACTTTACCTCGACGGACCGAAGCCTGTTAGTGGGAAACCGCTGCGCGTCGTCTCCTGCCACCTCGGTGGGTCAAGCTCGGTGACCGGCATTCGCAACGGGGTCGCCATCGGCTCCAGCATGGGGTTTTCCCCACAAAGCGGGCTCCCGCAGAACAACCGCGTCGGCGATCTCGACTCCGGCGCGATTCCGTATGCGATGCGCACACTCGGCATTTCGTTAGACGAAGCCGAGCGCCAGTTGACCAAGGAATCCGGGCTGCTAGGTGTTTCTGGAATTTCCAATGACGCCCGCGACATCAACGCCGCAGCGGCGGAAGGAAATCCTGACGCCCAGCTCGCCATCGACACGATGATCCACTCGATCCGCCACTGGATCGGTGCCTTCCAACTCGAACTCGGCGGCCTCGACGCCCTCGTTTTCACCGCTGGCATCGGGGAAAATGGTGCCGCCACCCGCGCCGCCGTTTGCAAGGATCTCGAAGCATTCGGCATCCATCTGGACTCCGCGAAAAACGCCGCTTGCCGCGCCACCGAGGCCGTCATTAGCACCGACGAATCACTCGTAAAAATCATCGTCATCCCGGCGAACGAGGAACTCGTTCTCGCCCGCGAGGTTTATCGCAAGCTTCTCTAACGACTCTCTCTCACCTCTCACAAACTCACACCAAACACATAACTACCATGGCCAAACAAGCAGTTGGACTCCTCGAAACCCGCGGCCTCGCCTGTCTCGTCGTCGGCGTTGACGCGATGCTCAAATCCGCAAACGTCGAACTCGCCGGTCCGATGAAACAAGTCGGCAGCGCTCTTTGCAACGCAGTCGTCACCGGTGATGTCGCCGCAGTGAAAGCCGCGCTCGATGCCGGTGCCGCCGCCGCCTCTGAAGCCGGCGAAGTCGTCAGCGCCCACGTCATCGCCCGTCCGGACGACGCCATCGACGGCGTCCTCCCGAAGGCTCCCGATGCCGCCGCCCGCGCCCCGCGCAAGTGATCCCATCCCGCCGCGCCTGTCACTCTAACCGGTGATCGGCGCGGTCCCAACCCCACGCCCCTGATGTTCCTAGCAGAAGTCATCGGACAAGTCGTCGCCACCAAGAAGGACGAGCTCATGGTCGGCAGGAAACTCCTCCTGCTCCGGCCCAAGCTCATCGACGACAAGGACCCGTCCAAGTTCAAGGACGGCCAGAACACCATCGTCGCCATCGACACAGTCGGTGCCGGGGAAGGAGAACTCGTGCTTTTCTGCCAGGGCAGCTCCGCCCGCGCCGCGCAGGGACTCAAGTTGATCCCCGTCGATGCGGCCATCGTCGCCATCATCGACCGCGTGGAAGTCCACGGCAAGACGCTCTACAAAGGCGGCTGATTCTAACTCATTCTAATTTTCCCGCATGAAAACTCTCGATCCCGAAACCCTCCGCTCCGTCGTAGAATCCGTCGTCGCCCGCCTCGCCGCGACGCAAGGTCAAGCGGCACCCGCCGCTCCGGCGGCATCCGCCAAGTCATCGTGTGGCTGCGGTTGCGCGGGTGATTCCGGCAGACGCGGTGTTTTCACCTGCGTCGATAAAGCCTCGGAAGCGGCGTTAGACGCGCACCTCCAGTTGAAAAAACTCGGAGTCGCCGGCCGCGCCAAGGTCATCGAGATCGTCAAACATCTAGCAGTCGCCAATGCCGAGCCGTGGGGTCGCTTCGAGATGGAAGAGACCAAGATCGGTCGCCTCGATCACAAGATCGGCAAGCTTCTCATCACCAAGAACGTACCCGGCACCGAGTGGCTCCAGCCCTACGCGATGAGTGGTGACGGCGGCATCACGTTAGAAGAGTATGCGCCCTTCGGCGTGATCGGCGCGATCCTTCCCGTTACTCATTCGGTCCCCACTCTAACAGGGAACGTCATCAGCATGGTGGCCGCCGGAAATTCCATCGTTTTCAATCCGCATCCCGGCGGTGCCCGCAGCGCTGCGATGGCGGTGCGCGCTTACAACGACGCGATTCACCGCGAGATCGGCATCGACAATCTGATCACCACCATCGAGTCGCCGAGCCTCGAGTCCTTCGACCTGCTTTGCAAGAATCCTAACATCTCCCTGCTCGCCATCACCGGCGGCCCGGCAGTCGTCAATGCCGCGATGAAATCCGGCAAGCGCGCGATCTGCGCCGGCCCGGGAAATCCCGTCGTCGTCGTCGATGAAA
>JAYTEI010000056.1:0-9354 GCA_043735445.1 Akkermansiaceae bacterium
AAGATATTGAGTGAAAGCTTGAGCAAGACGAGTCCGAGAACGGTTAGGATCGAGAGTGCGATCATCGCTTCCATCATGACAAAGCCCCGGTGCGGCGATACTGCCTTGCGGAGCGGGAAGATATGCCTAAAACTCCGTGCATGTGCGGGCACTTTGGCAGATGGGCATGTAGCGCCACCCTTATCATGCTGACGGTCGGGCAGGTTTTCGGCCAGGCCGTGCTTGAGCCTCCATTCGGATTGCGCTGGGGAGATTCCCCGGAAAAACTGATCACTTGGGCATCCCGTCATGCGCTGGGCGTGACGATTTCCTTGCCGGGAGATCAGCCCGCATTGCGGATTTTGAGGATTGAGCCGAAGAAAGGCTTCCTGCCGGAAACTCAGGCCGGCGCGGTGGAGGGACGTTTCATCACCGGCAAGCTCTATGAGTTGACTGTCCACTACTTCGATCCCGAGGCATCTGCCGCGCTGATCGAATCGCGCTTCGAGGCGCTGCGCAAGCAGGTCGCCTTGGAGCACGGCGCCCTCCTCACTAACCAGCAGCGCAGGACGGTGGAGGATCATTTTGTGACACGGATTCAGTCGTTTCATCGGGAGCCGGTGAAGGGTTTGTTCCTCCTGCTGGCTTTCACCGAGGTGGAGGATTTATTGCGGAAATCCAAGGAAGCTAGATTTTCCCTCATCTATCGGAATGATAATTACAGGAATGATTTGTTGAAGGAAGCGAAAGGCCCGTGAATCACTCGATGGTGGTGAAGGTGCCATTCATTTCAATGGTGCGGTCTAGGTCGAAGGTAACGTATGCAATTGCACCTGACGGAGTGCGCATCCGCTCGATTCCGAATGGAGTTACGGTAATTATCTCCATTGTCCATCGACCGTCAGAGTCGAAGATGGAGTCATAGTTTGTCAGGGTGAGCACTCGGCTTTGAGGGACAGAATCATTAGTGACAAGCGCAGATCCCGGCACGATCACCCCGGTCATTCCAGATTGCAGCTCCCCTTTATACACTTGCGCATAAGTCGTGGAACTGGGATACAAATCATTATAGGGGAGTGTCACGGTGGGTAAGGAATACCGAATCAACTGGCCCTGTGAAATCCCGCTTATAGATGCGTCGGCAACCGGCCAGATTTGAATATACTTGGAGGCGAGTTGTGATTCTGGTGCTTGGTAATCTTCCAGCGAAAACACTGAAAAGCGCTCTTCCCCACGAATTTTCGACCGATCCGCACCAGGTATCATCGTCAGTGAATATGTTATGTTTTGTGTCCCGTTGGTGATAATGGAACTTTGAGTAAGGAGCGTCGCTTGAGTGCGGTCGATGCCGATGCCAGTGCCATTCACGCCATAGGACTGAACGTGACGGAGAAATTTAACGCTCTTGGAAGGCTCGGGGTCCGAGGCACCGGAACGCAACCCGCTGACGGTGACATCCACATAGAATGGGCGGTCGGCGCGAGTCCGAGGAATTGCCGCTGATCCATCTTGCGAACGAACCGTGACTGAAGCAATCGGAACATAAGTTCCTACATAACTGCTATCGAGCAGGTACTCTGTGAGTCCGGTAAGGGAGGAAGATTTCATGGTCCACAAGTCGAAACGAGCACCTCCGGGATTAATCGGGAGCTTGGACAGACGGGTGCCGTTTGCTAGAACATCGGACTCGGCATCCCAACTGACATCGGAAGGCATCTGCCACTGGCGGATATAATTGACATAATTAATCGTTTCAACCGCTTGACCCAAGCTACACGTAATGGATGCGGCAATGGATGCGGCAATGATGCACGGAATAAGAGTTTTCATAGTTTTGAAATGGTGGTGGATGATACCTTTTCAACTGGGACTTTGAGCGGAAGAACCGAAATCGGTCCTCCTTGGAATGTGGCGACAATCAGGTTACCCGATTTCACCAGTTGCTTTTTAGTTTCGGCAGTTAGGGAATTATTCCCTTCTGCTTGAAGTCTCGTAACCTCCACCGTGGTGATCCAGCCGCGGTTGAGCGCGTAAAACTCCGACCATGTCATGAGCTTCGCGCCCGGCACATACTTGAGTCGATCTACTAAATTTTTCGGAGTCTGCAGAACCGCCCGCTTGGGAACTAACGTCACGGCTCCGTTGTAACATAGAGTGTCGGACTGGCTGATTAAGCTCTTCGGCTGGTTGATTACGGAAGGGTCTTGGCCTTTCGTCGGCACTTGCTTGCGCATCGGATCGTTTTGAGAGGCCTGGCGATACATCAAAACGAGTTGTTCGCGGGTGACGGAATCGCGCATCGGGGATGCGGAGTTGGTCTCCGCGTGGCCAAGGGATACCACTAGTGAACTTAGAACTAATAGATGGGTGGGTGATTTCATGGTAGCATTAGTTTAATGTTATCTACGTTCATCATCCACGCCGCCGGAAGGATCCACCATTCCATTGGGACCGCCATGACCCTGACCCGGATTCGATGAATCGACGCCGTCTAAATTATTGCCATTGCCGTTGTTAGGGTGACCTGTGCTAAATGTCACAAGCAGGACCACGTCTTGCAGGTCGAAACAAGTCGCGTTCCGGTTGGTATTTCCAAGTTCCATCAGAACCAACACACTGAGCGGTCCGATTTTTACTGTTCCCGTGGAGTTGAGGTAAGGCCGAAGATAGCTTTTTAAATTAGAGGATTGATAAAGGGGAAAGGTGGTAGGAATGGTCGCCCCGTTGACCAATGAAACCACCTGCAAGTTAGAACTTAACGAGGTGTAAAACGGCGTGTAAACTCCGTCGATTACATAACGGCCTCCGAAATCCAGAGTCTGGTTCGCAGTCATTCTCTTAATATAGAGCTGCTTGGAGGGAACCACCTCTGACGGGGTGCCGTAAAATATTTGACTGTAGGTTCCCCGGTTCAAACTCAGTCGGACATCCACATAGTGCGTCAATGGATCCCGAACGGTGCTGCAAGCTGTGATGCCATTGCCTACGATTTGCACCGTTGCATAGATCGTGGTATTCGGAATGAGAGTGCCCGGAGGATTCACCAATACTGGCGGGTTTGTGCCAGACAGGTTACTCGGATAGAGAATATTCCATGTTAGAGTCGGCTTAGTGCCGGTTTGTACGACGGATGGATATGCCGAGATATCACCCTTCGGGGCGGATGGAATCGTGGAGGTAGTGCGTGGCTGTGCAAAAGAGCGTGGCGTCACAAGGGTGCTCACGGCGATGACGGCTGCCGAGATGGCAGTCCATTGGCTGGTTTTCATGGCTGGTTGTTAGGGTGCGAATTCTGAGAAAACCCTTTCATCTTGGACCTCAAAAGTGGGACGACTTTTGAGAGATGGGCGGCCCGGTTCGGGCATGGGCAGGGGTCAGCGAGAAATTCTCGATGGACCCTGCCGATTCGGGACAGAACCCCGATCCGGGCCGCCTGAGGGGCTGCTGGGACGACAGCACCTCAGAAAGGATTGTTGGTTTGATGCAAGTGACGGGTGAGTCGTTTGGATCGGGTTAGGGGTTAAACAGCAGTTGTCTGGGGTGAAATTTCAGCGCGTCGGCAAGGCAGGTTCGCGGGACCAGTTTTTCCAAGGTCCACGCGGGACTTCCTGATCATCCGCGAAGCGCCACTCGACGGATTCTCCGCTGCGGAGGTTGAGGAAATCGCGGACAGCGGGACTCAGGTCGATGCCAGCCGACTGGTTGCGATTCGCTCGCGGGGACTCTTTGCCGAAAACATATTGCCAGTGATCCACCTCGAATGGACCGACATCTTCCCACTGGGCGAAGCAGACTTTCCCGGCATGATGAATGGCGACCCAGCGGCCTTTGCAGACGGAAATCCCGTCGCCCCGGTAGCTTTCCCAGAACCACGGAATCACTTCAGATGCCTCGGGACGGTGGACGCCACCTTTGGCGACGTCGTTGTAAGGAAGGGCGATGTAGAACGGGTTGAGCGACGGAATGAAACCTGCGGGAAGGTAGCCTTCGCGGCGGTCAGGCTGGTCGTAGCCGCCGAAATTTGCCTGCCAATTTTGGTCCCATGCGCTCATCGTGTTGGGCGTGGGATTGTTTTGAGTGGGCAGTTCTCCGACCCAGAACACGGTGGCCACCACGTTGCGCTTCCACTCGGCTTCCGAACGAAATTTGCCTTGCGGTTTTTCGATGACTACCCGCGCTGCGGCTGGCACTCCGAATGGATCACTGAGTGATGGCAGAGCCTCCCGACGGTCCTCAAGAAATCCTTCGTGGACGCTCGACAGGCGATCCGACAACCGGGCTGCCGCAGCGGACCCAAACAGGGCGGCGCTGGTAATTCCGGTTGTGATCCACAAAGTTTTCATGTCTCTGGAAGAAAAGGTTTAAGCTCTGGATGGCTTGAACTTGTCGAAAGACTAAAATTTTAATGAAACTTAACAAGATAATTATTTAGCGATTTTTGAACGCAAAATTGAATGTGGAGTCGTGACTGATTTTCCTTATGTTTAAAGGGAGATTTCAATGCTACGACTCAAGTTCTGAGAGAATTTTCGATTTAAATTCCAGGTATTTTGGCTTCACCTCAGATTCGCTGCGCCGGTTTTCTAGCGTTTTCAGGTCTCTGATCGAGCTTATTTTTACAAATATTGAACAAATCCGAAGCATTATTTTGCACGCGATCGCGTGGCATTTTTTGTGAGTGGAGTCACGTCTTGTGGATCCCGAAGCGTCGATCCAGCTCTCTCATTCCGAACTCCGTGAGGGTGGGACGACCGTCGGAAGCGCAATAGGGAAGCTCGCACGCGAACAAATCTTCAAGGAGCTGAAGCGTCTCAGACAATCGCGGAATTTTCCCGGCGGAGGCTCGTTTTGCGAGCACCTTGGCCAGCCGATCCACGGCAAATCTGGCTCCTGGGGAAGAGTCGTGGAGCAGCTCATCCATCAATGCCCCGAGAAATGGGCGTGGGTCAGGCACCTGCAAACAGGCCGGCAAACAGTGGATTTGCAGCGTATTCCCGCCAAAGGCCGCCACCTCTATGCCGGCTTCCTGCAAGGCCAGTCGCTCGCGCAGCACGAGATCTAAATCCCGCGGATCGAGTTCCAGCAGGACGGGCACCAGCAGCCCTTGGGTTTCCAAACCGCCGTCTCCGAGGGTGCCGAGCTTTTCGAAGTAAATTCTTTCCCAAGCAGCTTTGGGATCGAAAATCACCAGCCCATCCTCACTTTCCAACAGGACGAACCGGTGATGCAGCATCCCCACCACGCGGAAATCAGGCATGACGTTCTCTCGAATTACCGGCACCGCGTCGTCTCCGGAAACAGGCACAATCACCGATTTTTCCGCCCAATTTACCAGCGTTGTGGTAGGCGCTTGGAAACTGGCGAAAACCGGCACGACGGCCGCTGCATCATTGGGAACTATAATCTGATCGGGAATTACGGCCCTTGGTGCAACCTCTCGGGGAGGCGGCGGACGCAAGCCGCTCGCCACTGCTTCCAGGATGGTGTCCCGCACATCGACCGGTCGGTGAAATCGCACTTCGCGCTTCGCCGGATGGACATTCACATCCACCAGAGCCGGCTCCAGATCGATCCACAACCACGCCGCCGGATACAGGCCATCCGAGACCGCTCCGCGAAATCCCTCTGCCAGCGCCCGCGAAATCACCGCGTCCTCGACCGGCCGACCGTTTAGGAACACAAACTGGTGCCGGCGGCCCTTCCGGGCGTGGCTGGCGGGCAGCAGGTAGCCTTGCACCGAGATTCCATTGCCATGCGTGAGTGGCAGCGCGATCAACTCGCGCGATAATTCTGGACCCAGCAACTGCCGCACCCGGTCCACCGCCTTCGCCGCTGGAGGTAAATCGAACACCTCCCGCTCATCCCGCCGCAGACGGAACCGAACGTGCGGCGCGGCCAGCGCGTGCAAGCGGAGCTGATGCTCGACGTGTGCCGCCTCCGTCGTTTCCGCCCGCAGAAATTTCCGCCGGGCCGGCATGTTGTAAAAAAGCGCCTTCGCCTCGATCAGCGTGCCCGGCGCGCAACCGGCGTCCCGCACGTCGCGGACTTTTCCGCCGTCCACCAGGATTTCCGTGCCGGAAACCGAGTCCGTTTCCCGCGTCACCAGCCGGAACCGCGACACACTGGCGATGCTGGGTACCGCCTCCCCGCGAAATCCCAAGGTCATAATCGCCGCCAAGTCCCCTGCCGTCCGCAGCTTGCTCGTCGCGTGACGCTCCAGCGAAAGCAACGCATCCTCGCGCGACATTCCACAACCGTCGTCGCTCACCCGGATCAACGCCGAGCCGCCGCGGTCGATGTCCACGCGGATTTCCCGCGCCCCGGCGTCGATGCTGTTTTCCACCAGCTCCTTGACCACGGACGCCGGGCGCTCGACCACCTCGCCCGCCGCCACCTGGCTGGCGAGGATGTCGGGGAGCACTCGGATCTTGGGCATCGGCCCGGAGAAGCTATTCAGTTACCCGCGATCCGCAATCTTGATGAAGCAGGTTTTGATATTCGCTTAAATATGCGTGTCCAGGCGCCCGCTTTACCGGTCTCCCGACTATCTCAAAAATCGGTAAGTCACTTAAGCTAAATCCACTTCATAGCTTTGGCGCTAATGTTGCAAACGAATGGTAGGTTTATAATCAGTGATAATTATGTTGTGTTTGTGGAATTGGAGGGTAGGTGTTCGCCCTATTCGAAACCCAATTCCATATTCCACTTCATGAAACCCTCACATTCCCTTGGTTTATTCCGCTGCCTGTCGATTGCCGTGTTTGCGGCGTTGTTCTCGACCGTTGCCTCATCGAATGCCGCACCCCCTGCGATGACCCAGGTTCTGCTCAAGCCGAAGGCGTCCATGTCGGAGGCAGCCCTCAATGCCATCCTCACCTTCCGAGGTGCCGCACAAACGGGAGCCGTCCCGGCGCTCGGAGTGCGAGTCATCGAAGTGCCCGCTGCTGCGGCCGCCCATCTACTCGCGGCACTGCAACAAAACAAGGACGTCGAATATGCAGAGCCAGACTACACCGCCGAGGCCGTGGGGACGGCCAACGATCCCTATTTCACCCAAGGATCCGAGTGGCACCTCGCGAAAATCGAAGCGCCCGCCGCTTGGGACACCACCACCGGCGCCTCCAACATCATTGTCGCAGTCGTGGACAGCGGCGTGCGCGCCTCCCATCCCGACCTCGCCGGGAAAGTCCTCGCAGGCTATGATTTCGTCGGCAACGACAACGATCCCACCGATGAGAACGGCCACGGCACCGCGGTTTCGGGAACCATCGCGCCGGCCAGCAACAATCTGCTAGGTGTCGCCGGAGTCGCCTGGGCGAACCCCATCCTGCCGGTGCGCGTCCTCGACGCGGCTGGCTCAGGCACCTACTCGGCGATCTCCAACGGCATCATTTACGCCGCGGATCACGGAGCCAGAATCATTAACCTGAGCTTGGGCGGGACCTCTTCCTCCACCACCCTTCAGGATGCCGTCAACTACGCTTGGAACAAGAAGTGCGTGCTCATCGCCGCCGCCGGCAATAACGGCAACAACGTCACGTTCTATCCGGCTGCCTGCAACAACGTGGTCGCCGTCTCCGCCACCGATGCCGCCGATGTCCGTCCGACTTGGTCGAACTATGGAAGCTATGTGGATGTTTCCGCGCCGGGTGTGGATATACTCACCCTCTATGGTGCGGACCAATATGCCGCCTGGAGCGGCACCTCCTTTTCCAGCCCGGTGACTTCCGGCGTGGTGGCCCTGATGGCCTCCGCCAACCCGAATCTCACCAACTCCCAGCTCGTGGATCTGCTGCTCAAAAACAGTGACGACATCGGCACCGCCGGTTACGACGTTTATTATGGAAACGGACGGGTGAATGCGAACCGTGCGGTAGCCGCCGCCAAGGCCTTGGTGAACACCGCCGACACGATTGCTCCGGTTGCCACGATCACTTCCCCTACCGATGGCTCCACCGTCAAATTTCCGAGCCAACGGATCGATGTCAGCGGCACGGACAACGTGGGAGTGACCCGCATCGAACTCTATTTGGATGGCAAATTGTTCGGCACCAGCACCTCTTCGCCGGCCAGTTTCAGTTGGAACACCCGCAAGACCTCCGCAGGTGCCCACCAAATCCAGGCATATGCCTACGATGCTGCCGGCAACGCCGGAGCTTCCAGCGTCGTCACCGTTTGGAAATAATCCGCGCCGACCAAGCTGGGGTGTCCGCTCACCCGGCCACAAGTTCATGTTCTTCGGGTAGGGAAGCAGGAGGAAAATTCGCCCTCGGCCCGAAGAACGCGTCGGCCAGGCCGTGTCTCAATCCGATTGACCGGCCCTTCCCTCTGGCTAGTCTCCCGCCCTCACCCATGGCCGGCTTTTTCAAATCCCTACTCAACAAGATCACCAACCGCGCGGAAGTCGATTGGGACGACCTCGAGTCCGATCTCATCAGCTCCGATCTCGGGATCGGCCTCACCACTTCGATCCTCGACGAGCTCCGCGACCTCGGCCGCGAGGTTTCCGGCGAGGACGTGGTGGAGGTCACCCGCAGCCAGCTTTCCAAACGCCTGCCCGACAATTTCCTGCCGCCCACGCCGCGGACCGATGGCAAACCGTTCGTCATCCTAGTGGTCGGCGTCAATGGCACCGGTAAAACCACCTCCACCGCCAAGCTCGGCCTCTGGCTCACCAAGCGCAAACGCACGGTCATCCTCGCCGCCGCCGACACCTTCCGCGCCGCCGCCGTCGAGCAGCTCAAGCGCTGGGGCGAGCGCCTGGAACTTACCGTCGTCACTGGAAATCCCAATGCCGACCC
Source organism: Akkermansiaceae bacterium (assembly GCA_043735445.1). Taxonomy (GTDB): domain Bacteria; phylum Verrucomicrobiota; class Verrucomicrobiia; order Verrucomicrobiales; family Akkermansiaceae; genus Luteolibacter. The sequence continues at coordinate 8,781 of JAYTEI010000056.1, forward strand.
CTCGTCCGTCTGCTTTCACGCCCATCAGAAAGCGATCGCCGCCAAGACCGAGTTCCTCATCTGCGACACCGCCGGCCGCATCCACACCCGTCACAATCTGATGGAAGAGCTCGGAAAAATCCGCCGCACGCTCGCCAAGCAGGATGACACCGCACCCCACCTGACGCTGTTGGTCGTCGATGCCACCACCGGCTCCAACGCGCTGAATCAAGCCAAGGAATTCCACAAAGCCAGTCCGCTTGATGGGCTCATCGTCACCAAGCTCGACGGCTCGGGCAAAGGCGGCATCGCCGTGACCATCCACGATCAGCTCGGCATCCCGCCCCGTTTCCTCGGCACCGGCGAAGAGCCCGAAGCGTTTTCGATTTTTGAGAAAACCGCCTTCCTTCAGGAGATCTTGTGACGGGGCGGCGGTTTCCAACCGCCATGCCCGTGTTTTTTGGCATTGTGGTTAGAAACCGCCGCCACGGGTCGCTACAACTAAGCTCCAACCTTGACGACGATCCTTTCCGCGAGAGGTCTCATCAACGGGTAATCTTGTCCGGCTTACGGGTCGTGTTCTTCGAGGTCGGAA
>JAYTEI010000057.1:0-4305 GCA_043735445.1 Akkermansiaceae bacterium
CCGGTCGTGCCCATTTCACCGGCAGGCAAGGGGCCGATGTTAGGACTCGGCTTCGATCCATGGCCTTTGCAAAACCAAGGCATCGTCCATCCGGGTCCGTTTAAACAAGTCGGTGACAGCCTGCGGATGATGTGGACGACCATCGCCAGCGTCGCCGCGCCGGATTCTAGCATCGGCGTCGGCCACCTCAGTGGGCCGGTCGGCATCGCCAAGTTGCAATATCAACTCCTGCAAATGGAAGACGGCTGGCGGCGCATCCTCGCCTTCATGGTGCTCTTCAACGTCAACCTTGCGGTGCTCAACATGATGCCATTCCCGGTCCTCGACGGCGGCCACATCACGCTTGCCATTTTGGAAAAAATCACCGGCCGTCCGGTCAGGGCCAAGCCGCTGGAAATCCTGCAAACCGTTTGCGCCCTCGCCCTCATTTCGCTGATGCTATTCGTCACCAGCAAGGACATCGGTGACGGCTTCGGCCATGGCTCCGCCGCGGGTGAGAAAGTGGTGTTCCCAGGGAATTGAGTACAAGCAGCAGTCAGCCCCTAACTGGAGAGTCGGCTGCGCGAGGATCCGTCAGGAGCGTTTCAACTTCTATCATGGTGCTGCTTACCCCTTGACATGTTAGGTCGCGGAAGGAATCAAATGCGAGTCGGGAAACAACCACTGCGTTCGCCGTCAGCCTCCAACTCCAAAAAACCAACCACCATGAAACAAGCACTCGTCGCCACCCTCGCTCTATCACTATCATTCGCCGTCGCAGAGGCAGCGCCCGGTGGCAATGAGAAGGCCAAGGAAAAGGAAAAGGCGAAGCTGGAAGAAAAAGCGGGCTGCGGTGGAAGAGGTTTTGAAGGCGAAGGATAAGAACGACGACGGCTCGCTGACCAAGGATGAATACCTAGCCGGTGAAGCGGACGCCGAAGCCGCCACCAAGATCTTCGACAAGTTCAACAAGAACAAGGATCGCGCGCTTTCGAAAGAAGAGCTCGCCGCTTCCCTCGGCATGTGATCGCCGGTCACTGCGAACTGGCTTGGAAATTTCCGCTAGTTAGAAATGCCCGCGCCTCGCCGACGAGGAACAGCGAGCCGGCAATCAGGATCAAGTTTCCACTCGCGGCGGCGGCGGCGAAGGCGGCCTGAAAGGTGGGGAACGTCTCATGCGGCGGGGCACCTAACGGAAGGAACGTGGCCAGTTCTTCCGCCGACACAGCGCGCGGGGTGTCCACCGGACACAGGAAAATCCTCGCAGCCAGCGGCGCGAGGATTTCGAGAATGCCGCGAATGTCCTTGCCGCCGACGGCGCTGAAGACCAGCGCGGGCTTTTTTTCCCCGAAACTCTGCCGCCAGGTGGCTGCCAGGACTTCTGCGGATTGAGGGTTGTGTGCGCCGTCGAGGATGACACCCGGGCGAATGATTTCAAACCTGCCAGGCCAGCTCACATGACGGAGACCATAGCCGACGCTATCCGAGCTGAGAGGGATTCCTAGCCGATGGAGCGCAGCCACCGCCAGCGCGGCATTCCACGTTTGATGCTCGCCGGCCAACGCCATCGGGTAACCTAACAGCGGCTCGGCGATGAACTCGATGGGCGAACGTCGCTCGTTGGCCTCTCGCTCTAACACCACCTGGACGCTCGGCGGCTGGGGCGCACAAATCGCCGGTTTCCCGCTGACGAAAATCCCGGCCTTTTCCGCAGCTATTTCCTCGATGGTGTCACCCAGCCACTGCATGTGGTCCAGGCCGATGGGCGTGATCACACACACGTCGGCAGGCACGGCGGTGGTGGCATCGAGCCTGCCGCCCATGCCGGTTTCGAGGACGATCAGCTCGCACTCGCGGAGGCGGAACCAGCGCATCGCCAGCACCAGCGTGATTTCAAAAAACGTCGGATGCGTTTCCATCCGCTCGCACAAAGCCCGCAACTCGGTGAGCATCGCGGCGCAGGACTCCTCGGGGATTTCCTCGCCGCTCACTTGGATCCGTTCGCGGAAGTCGATGAGATGCGGCGAGGTGAAGAGTCCGCAGCGTTGGCCGCAGGCTCTCGCGATGCGATCGATCATCGCGCAGGTGCTGCCCTTACCGTTAGTCCCGGCGACGTGGATGACTTTCACTCCGTGCGCGGGGTAGGCGAGGAAGTCTTTGAGCAACTGGCGCGGCCCGTCGAGCCCGAGTTTGATTCCAAACATCTGGGTCGCAAACAACCAGTCAATCGCCTCGCGGTAGTTCATCATGAAGGCCCATCCTTCACCCGGAATTGAATCGCTGCCAAGCAGGCAATTACCAATCTGCGTGAGAAGTCGGTGTGTGTTCGGCCGAGCCGCCGAGCGAGCACTCGATGTAAAGTTGGCCCGGCTCCGGAAACACATCTGGCGTCGCGCAAAAGTAGGAGCCACCTGCCGGGCATGGCACCACGCCGTGGATTTTCCGGTAAACATTGTTTTCGATGTAGCCTCTCGAAAGCAGATGCTCGGCGATGTCTTGGCTGCCGTTTTCCATGTTAGGCTGGCCGCCACAGTGATAGCCGTAAAGGTTCTGATATGAGCGCGTCGCGACTTGGACGTTGCGCAGTGCTAGCACGCAGGTGGCGCGGTCGCCGCTACGCCTCCAGGCACGCGTGCCGATGAATATTATAGAGGTCAAGGCAAGGAGGATCGTGAGGACTACCGACAGTTCGACAATGGTCAAACCGCAGTGCCGCACAACCCGGGGGGAGGAGTTGTTGGTCATCTGGTGGGGGGGGAGATGCGATCACCCTATCTCGGAACCGACGCGACAAAATAACGTGATCGCGGATTCATTCTGCCGCAGAAGAAAACTCCTTGGACGCCGTCGGTGGGTGGGCGGTTAGAGTTCCTTGATCCAGAGATTCGCGAAGTCGATCGCCGAGCCGTGGTGCTGTAGGCCGATGGCTCCCTTTACCGGAACGCCGGGAAGTTGGGCATTATCGATCACCACGCGACCATTGAGAGCCACCGTGAGCCGGTCGCCCTTTATTGTAACCATGGTCCGGTTCCACTCGCCGAGGGGCCGGTCGGCTTTGCTCTTCGGGGTGACCTGCGCACGGACCTCGGCGGACAGCGCCGAGTTCGTGCGGTAGCCGTAAACTTCGCCCGAGCCGACGCTCCAATTCCACAGGTTCACTTGGCTCGCGATGTTTCCTCGCAGATAGATTCCACTGTCGAGTTCCTCGGTTTCGACAAGCTCAGGTTGCCCGTCTTTGCCGAGCTTGTTAGTGCCATTTGGTAAAATGATAGGCTGCATTTTCAGTCGTCCCCTGCCGCTCCAGCGCCAATCGCAGACGATCGTGCAATCGCCGTATTCCTTCTCAGTCCAGAGATCGGAAGGCTCACCGGGACGACCACTGTGTTTGAGAATTCCATTAACCAGCGTCCATTCAGAGCTGTTGCCATGTTTCCAGCCATCCAGGTTTTTGCCATTGAGCAGCGGCTTGAAACCAGCGGCCATCACGCCTTCCGTGTTCGCCATCGGCGGGGTTTCTAAGATCTGAATATTCCGAAATGCGACTCGGTCGCCGTGACCTAACCAGGCGATGTGACCCGCGCGGCGTTTCACACCTTCATGCTTCGGATTGCGGGCGCTCAGATCGTCGAGGTTCGCGCGGAGGATGATTTCGCCGTTCAGCTCGACCATCAGACCGGAGTCCGAAACGACCACTCGCTCATGATTCCACTCGCCCACCGGCTTGAGTCCACTCTTCTTGGCTGCTGCCAGCGTGTAGAGCGAGCCATGGAACTGATAGTCCTTCAGGTCGCCATATTTCGGATCGGTGTTGTCGAGAATCTGAATCTCCATTCCGGTGTAAGCACCGTCGCCTGTCCCGGGGTAATGAATGCCAAGCCCATTGTTGCCACCCGGCGGAAGCTTGAAATCGAACTCAAATATATAATTCGAAAACGTCTGCTCGGTGACTAAGTTTTTCCCCTCGGGCGTGCAGACGATGGCACCATCCTCCACCACATAGCCCGCGCCGGTCCAGCCACTGAGATCCTTGCCATTGAAAAGTGAGCGTGCCTCAGGTGTTTCCACGGCCCAAGCATGAGAAGCGATGACGGTGGCGATCAATGCGGAGATGGAATGGTTCATGGATGGTATATGGTATGATTAGTTATCTATCAGCCGCAAGCGCGTCGATCAAATAGCGCGCGGGGCGGAAGTTCTCGATGAGGATTTCACTTTGAGCACCGCGCTTCATCCGAACTTGGCTGATGTTGAAATTAGGCGTCTTGTGAGGGGCGAAGAGGATGTCGTCATGCGTTGAGTTCGCGTGTGTTTTAAACATGCTTGGCA
>JAYTEI010000058.1:0-19946 GCA_043735445.1 Akkermansiaceae bacterium
CGCCATCGCCATCGCCATCGCCAGCGATCCAGTTAGAATGGCCGTGGCCTTCAAGCTCGCCGTCCAAGCCGGCCGCGAAGCCTACGAACTCGGCCTGCCCGAAATGAGCGCCCACGCCCACGCCACCAGTCCGCTAACAGGGTTCCTAGGCTAGCCTGGATACTATCAAAATATCAAATGAACAAAGCTGAAGTTATAGCAGGCGTATCAAGAGAAATTGTTTGGTGGATGGGGGAACGCCACAAAAAGCTCGTGCATTTAAAGCACGAAACGATGTCGGTAAATCCGTTTCTACTACCTCTAATATTCGGAATTCACGAATTCACAACATTTGAGGATCTCTCCGAATTTCTGGTAGCGGCGCATTTATCAACCGGATATGCGACGGGATTTGGAAAACTGATTGACGAAAAAATTCTGCCGCGAGTGTTTGGCACTATAAAGCTCGATAAAGCTGCCCGAAAAACACAACCGCTTACAATGTCAGTATTCAATGAGATCGATCATATAATCCCAGCCATCAACGGAAAATCAGCGAAGTTGCTCTCGCTCAAAGCTGGAAAATGGACGATACAATTGACAATGGCGATGCAGTTAAATAGCGCATTCAAAGAGTTGATTGAACTACGAGATTCAGAGAAATTAGGGGATTTTGCTTTTGATGAGATTGTCGTTGGCGTTTTTTACGGGACCAAGGAAACTTTGACCGACAAGTATGATATTCTCCGCGGGATCAACCGAGGTGCAAAGCACAATGTTCACGACGTTACCAAGACGGTTAATGTTTATGCCGGACGAGAGTTCTGGAGTTGGCTAAACGAAGGACAAGAGGAAACCCAGCACTGGGTTCTCGATGGTATGATACAAGGCTTCGAAGCTGCTCAAAAATCAATGGGAATATTTAGCGAGCTTCTTGCCGGATTTCGGAAAGAATTTGGCGGGCAATTTAAATCCTCGATTCGACCAGATCATTCTATAGATTGGCACGCCATCATTCGAAATATCAATGGATAGATCTTCTCATGTATCTAAATCCAGATTCATTTGATGATCGGTTTTTTTTGGGCGGTCGTAGTATCCAATGTGACTCCCTATCGTTTCTCCGTCTTTATGATAGCTGCGGGTTCTTACATGGGGTCTGATATGTATTATGTTCCCAGAGCTGTGTGGTTTGTTTGCCATAGGAAGCGCATTGTCGGCAGCGTTTAGCAGTCGATGGAGTACTCGCCCTGCGACTTCGCCGAGTCGAGGTGGGACAGCGTTTCCAATTTGTCGGCATTTTTGGGTGGCTGATCCCACAAATTCCCAGTCCTGGGGAAATTCTTGAACAGCGGCCATTTCGCCAACCGTTAACGCCCGTAGCTCCGTTGGGTGACACATGCTAGTGCCTGCATGATTTGGCATCGTAACGACAGTCGGTGAAGGGAAATCAAATGCGAGTTTTCTCCAATAAGCGCTTCTCCCCCCCTTCAAATACCAGCTCTTTCCCATGGACTCCTTCTGAATCTCTTCTGGTAAATTTCTCCAATTTCCTCCGGGTGGAACCAACGATAAATATTTAAGTTTTCGAGGGCTGAAGTCCATCATTGATGGATCTGGATCTATAAATCCACTACCAATGACGTCACCCAAAGTTTTAAAAGGAGGAAGCTTATCTATAGGTCGGTTGCTGAATTCCGGATGGGGGAAGTCAGGATCAATATCGTAGCGTGATCCTACACAAAGTAGTCGCTCTCTAATTTGTGGCGCACCGTAATTGACCGAGTTTACGAGGTAGCAATCCACGCGGTAACCAATTTTTTCAAAAGACTTGATCAACTCACGCAGAAGTGACCCGGGTTCGGTTTGCTCTGGCAATATATCTTCGCCTTCCGATTCCATTCCTTTTGGAATGATCGACATGGAATGCAATCCCCTGACGTTCTCCATGAGGAACGCTTTGGGTCTGACTTCATCAATAAGTCTGAGAAATTCAAAGATCATACGTCCTCGCCTATCATTGAGTCCTTTGCGCTGGCCAAACACGCTAAATGCTTGGCAAGGTGGACCTCCTACGATCAGGTCAATCCCAGTAACATCAAACCCCGCATGGACACTTAAGGACTTTAAGGTGACCTCCTCGACTGAGGTAGAGATCACAGGTAGATTGGGTCTATTTAACTTGATCGTTTTCACCGCTAATGGATCAATTTCATTGCACACTACGCAATGGAAGCCTGCACGCTCAATCCCGATATCGAGACCCATTGCGCCAGAGAAAAGCGAAACATAGTTACGATTCGACTGAATGATTGGGGTGTCTTTCATTTTTTTAGAAGTGATTTTTATTCCGGCTGTTACCTTAGCACCTCTGTTGACGCTGATTTTTGACGATGAAGATTTGCTCATGATTGTTGTTACTTCTTTTTGCCGTAGATCACCGGATCTTCATGGAGCATACTAATTGCCTGTGCTGCGGCTGGATTCTCTGCATGCTCGGTGCGGAAACGTTCTACGATGCGTCGGGCCTCCACATCGGTTGGATCAATGTTATAGAATTTGGCAATCGCAGATGCTTGGTCAGCCGTAAGCGATCGTTGTCCTAATTCGACTTTACTCAAATGCGCCTGGTCCATCTCAGCAGCGGCAGCAACTGCCCTCAACGGAAGTTGCTTGGATTCACGGATACTTCGTAGCCATTGGCCGAATCGCTCATACCCCGCTTTATAAACAGCTTTCTTTTGGCTAGCCATGGCCGGGCTAGATAATTCATGGCTTTTAATATGACAAGAGTATTTTCCACTTCCGCTTTTCCCCCATATGCCCACGACACTTCTGTTTCACGTGATTGCGTTATAGAGATATGGCCGGTTCGTGGCAGTGTCCTCTGCGTAAGGGTTGCCACGATTGCTCCCGAAATGGCCTGCGGGCGTCGGAAAGGGATTCCGACGCCCGTGGTCGTTTTAAGGCCGGGTGATTTTTAGGCGGATGAAGCGCTTCGCCGCAGTTGCCGTGGCGATTGGATCGCGGGCGGAGAATAGATTGGTGGTGTTGGTTAGAACGACGGCGGCTTGCCAGTTGACTAAGTCGGAGCAGGCTTCGGCGTTCCAGAGGATGTCTTCGGTGAGTGCGGTGTTACGCGGGGCGGTTAGGGTTAAGTAGCCGCCGTTTTGCTGGGTGGTGAGGGTGGAAATACTTGGGATCTTGGGATCGAGGGCCAGCGCATACTCGACGAGATTCGGGAGTGAGTCGCCGTCGGGATCGGCGTTTTCACCGCTGATCGAGAGGTTGCTGAGTTCGGTGCTCGTGAAATTTACATAACGCCAAGCGTCGAACGGCTTGTCCTGAAGGGTCACGACTGCCGGTTGCGCCGCGTCGCTGACGAGCGCGAAATCTGCGGCCACGGCCACGCTGACGCTGCGATTTCCCTGGGCTATGAAATCGGCCACGGGTGTGACTTGCAGCGTGATCGATGGCTGGCCAGCCGGAATGGTGACGCTGGCCGGGAGGGTTAGGTAATGACTGCCCGCCACCGCACTGCCGCTGACTGTTAGTGGGACAAACAACGGCAAGGTCGTGTCGCCGGTGCGGGTGACGGTGATGAGGCCGGACTGCAAGTTGATTTCACGGGCGGTCGCCACCGACGCGGTGAGGGTGACGGCGGGCAGGCTGTGCCAAGCGATGGCGTATGGCGTGGCGGTGGTGGAGGTGTTTTTAACGACCAAGGCATAACCGCCGGGTGTGAGTGCTGGCTGATAGACGAGCTCAACATTGTCCACGGTGCTCAGGCTTTCCGCGACCAGCGCACCGACGGTAAAGCCAGTGGCGCGGTAGAGGTGGAGGTTGAGATTGGCGAGCGTGGCATTCCAAATGCCGCTGCCGGACTTTGTGACCACCCGGTGCCAGGTGAGTGCTGCGCTAAACGGCGTGGAGGGCGCACCGGAGGCGATCGTGAAAAAGTAAGTTTTAGTGGAAGTGCTGCTGACCGTCTCCGCGCCCCAGCCGCGAGAATTCACTATGGTGGTGTTAGAGGAAGCGGCCCGCCCGGCCCGCAGTGCGTTGTAGGCGTGATTGATGTTTAAAATGCCCGCGCCGTATTTGATGTCTAACGGGCGGGTGGTGGTGTTCGCCCACGCCGGGATTTTGGTAGCGCTGGCCAGCAGCAGTGCTTTGACGACGCGGGGTTTGTCCGATGGAGTGGCTAGAGCGGGGAGCTTCGAATATAACAATGCGGCGGCGCTTGCCACCATCGGCGTGGTCCAACTGCACGCATACTCGGGGTCGGCGCTCGGTCCCACGATCTCCGGCTTGATGCGCCCGCTGCCGTCCGCGTTGGTGAATCCCGCGCTGTGCCCGCCATTGTCCATGCCGACTGAGATCGTGTGGTAGCTCTGGCAGAGCAACTGCGGCAGCACGGTGGTGCCGTTGTTGTCGGTGCCGACCACACAGACGAAGCCGTCGCGGTCGATGGCGAAGTCCAGCCGCTTGTTAGTTTCCGTGGCTTGAGCGTTGGTGATGCTGGTGCTATCTGCGACCCAACTGTGATTTTGGACAGCGCGAGTTTCAATAACGGGATAGCTGTTGCTGCCGAGGTTGATGAACTTCGAGCCGAGCCAGTCGTTAACATAATAAACATCGACCGGGCAATTTCCCGTGATGAGGCTGGTCGAGTTGCCAAAGAAATTGGTGGCGACGTGGGTCGCATGGCTGCTGAAGTCCGTGCCCGAGGTGATGGATTTGTTAGTAAATGTTTTACCACTAAACAGCGCAAGACTGGTGTCCGGCATAAACGTGAAAACCGGCGACGCCGTCGTGGAGGCCTCGACTTGCGTGAGTCCCTGGCTGGGCGCTGGTGGTAAGTCGGCAGCGGCTAACAGTTTCAAACGGGTGAAGCCAGCCACGTCCCGCCAGTCTGCGGAAAGCGGCATCACGCCGGCTAACAGAAGATAACCGAGTTTTGGATAAAAGCGAAGTTTCGCGGGTGACTGGGTTTCTCTCAAGGCTAGGGTTTGAACAGGCGAGACCCTAATGTCACTTAGCGTTGGAGCAACCCGAGAATGGGCGGCAGCGATTCTTTCCAAGCGTGGGCGACGGCACAGCGGATGACGGCATCTTCATCGTCCCGGCGGGGGAAACTTCTCGCCTCGCGCAGTTTTTTCGCGGCACGGGTGATCGCCGCCATTTCAGGAGCCATCGAGAGCACGCCCAGCACCGTGGCCAAGGCGGTGGCGGCGAGCACCAGCGCGATGGCGTTGAGGGGCATGATCTTGGCCACGAAGATTGCCATCACCGCCACCATTCCACTCAACGGCGGCACAGCCATGCCGAAACGGCGCGAATTCTCCCGCGCGGCGGCGGCTTTCGGATCGCGTTCGCGCCATTCAACCATGGCTTTGAGCCGAAGCTGCCTGCCGAACTCCGCCGCCGTTTCCTCGGCGCGATGAATCACCGCTTTATCATCCGGCAGTGGCATCCACGTTCCGAGATCGCAGCGACACGGGCGTGCGCCAGCTTCCGCCAGCACCCGCAGCCCGAAATACCACCGCGCAATCAACGCGGCGACGATGGGAAGGATCGATAGGATTAACAGCAAACGCCACATGCCCGGAGACGCTGGACTTTCAGCCGCCGATGAAAAAGCAAAACCCGTGAAATCATGGTGGCTGCAGCGTCTCGCGGCAGGCCGTGCTCGCGGCGTCTCGCCGCGAGTCTGGAGACGCGCACTGGTGGCGAGACGCCCCCAGCACGGCCTGCGGCGGGACGCCGCAGCCACCCTTATTTCCTCGGACTCCCCGCCGCCACCCACGCCTTGGGATCGTCCGGCCACGGGTGCCGCGGGTATCTCCCGGCGACTTCCTTCTTCATTTGCGCGTAGCCGCTTGCCCAGAAGCCTTTGAGATCCTTGGTCATTTGCCAGGGTTTTTGGCCCGGTGTTAGAATGTGAACTAGCAGCGGCACCCGGCCGTTAGCGACCGTCGGCGTTTCCCAGATACCAAACAGATGCGACACCCTGACGGAAATAAATGGGTCCATACCGTCTGCGTAGGTGACCTTAGCGGATTGGCCGTTAGGCAAATTCACCCGCTCCGGGCAATACGTGTCTAGCGCCGCCCGTTGCGCCGCGCTCAGCCACTCGCGCAGCACTCGCCAGACGTTGGCCTCCTTGATTTGCTTGTAGCTGATAGAGCCGTGGCAAATTTGCGCAATCGCATCCACCCGGTCTGCGTCCGACCAGCCGGGCATTTCCAGCTCCGGCATCCAGCGCCCGAGCGACGCCAGCCGCGCAGCCCACTGGCTGACTGAGTCATCCCAGTTTTTTAAAATCAGCTCACCGCTGAGCACCCGCGCTGCTAGATGATCCGCCGCCGCGTCTAGGTTCACCCCGTGGTCGCTCTCCTTCGCTTCTAACACGAGATCGCGGAACCGCGTTTCCTTGCGTGCTACCACCCGGCGGCGGGTCTCGTCCCACGCCGCGCCGTCCGTCGCCGTTAGATCTTCGGGAAATAGCTCCGCCAACCACGCCGGGTCCACGGCCGTCGCCCGCCGCAGATGGACGATGATTTCCCGCGCCTCCACTTCGGTGATCTCCGCCGCCACGAACGCCGCCGCGTTTCGCACGCACGAGTCCTCGTCCAGCTTGCCCTTGCGACTTCCCACCAGCTTGCACGCCAGCGTCCCTTGGCTCAGCCGGATCGCCAATTGATCGCTGAACGCCGCCAACATCGCCTTGCCCACGGCCTCGTGATTTTCGCGGAAATCCACCCCGCGCCACTCCCAGCCGAACCGCTTCGCCATCGCGCCTAACCGCTCAAATCCTTGTGCCGTCTCGCGTGCGCCGCGCGCCATCACGCCCACTTGATCGCAGCGCCGCGGCTCAAAGCCCATCGCTTCCGCCGCTTCAAACGCCCGCCACTCCCCGGCGAAATCCGAGTCATCATCGGCGAAAATGAAATCCTTCCGGCCCGGTCCGCCGCGGGTGTTGGTGAAAATGCCATCGCCCTGAACCGTCGCCGCGATGAATGCCGTCTCCGCCACGCAGCCGTGCTCATGGCCGGCTAACATCAACCGCGAAAACCGCGGCTCCAACGGCAGCGACGCCATCTTCTTGCCCTCCGCCGTTAGAACTCCGCCCGCATCCAACGCCCCGAGGTCATGCAACAACCGCTCCGCCCGCGCCATCGACAACTCCACCGGCGCGTCAAACCAGCGGAAGTCCCGCACCTCCCGAACCCCCGCCGCTTTTAATAACAATACCGCCTCCGCCAGATCCACCCGCTGCACTTCCGGCGATTCGAACTCCGCCCGCCGCGCATGATCACCCTCGCTCCACAACCGGAACGCTCTTCCTGAAGCTGTCCGACCGGCACGACCTGCGCGTTGCTCCGCCGCCGCCCGCGATATTTTCGTGATGAGGAGTGTGTTGATCCCGCGCCGTGGCTCGAATGACGCTGTCCGCGCCAGCCCACTGTCGATCACAGTTCTAACACCGTCGATGGTTAGAGAGGTCTCCGCCACGTTCGTCGCCACGATGATCTTGGGCCGCGGCCCCGGAGAAATCGCCGCTTCCTGCGCCGCCGGTGGCAGTGCCGAATACAGCGGGAAAACATCCCAACCCTTCGCTAGCCCGCTGTTTTCTAGCAGCTCCACCGTCCGCCGGATCTCATGCGTCCCCGGCAGGAACACCAGGATGTTTCCCGCATCTGGCAGCGCCATCGCCTCCCGGCAAATGGTCGCCATCCGTTCCCACACCGGCGTCGGACCGCGGAATTCATTTCGGCCGGGCACCCCTTTTTCCGCCCGATACAGCACCTCCACCGGAAACAATCTCCCGCCCGTTTCCAGCGAGACCGCCGGTGCCAAATAATCCGCCAGCCCCGCCGTTTCCAACGTCGCGGACATCACCACCACCCGCAGATCCGGGCGTGGGCCTTCCTGCAAATCGAGACACCGCGCCAGTGCAATATCCACCGCCAGCCGCCGCTCGTGGAACTCATCGAACACCACCGCACCCACGCCTGTTAGCGTCGGGTCGTCCTGGAGCCAGCGTTGGAAAACTCCGTCTGTCAGATAGATGATTCGCGTGTCCGCCCGGTATTTCGTATCGAAGCGCACCGCGTAGCCCACCTCGTGCCCCAGCGTCGCCTTGCGCAGCCGCGCCACCCAGCCCGCTAGCAACCGCGCCGCCATCCGCCGTGGCTCGATCACCAGAATTTTCCCGGAAATCCCTGCATCCACTAACATCCCCGGCACCGCCGTGGATTTCCCCGAACCCGTCGGAGCCTTTAGAAGCACCCGCGCCCGTTCCCCCTGCACCGCATCCCGCAGTGCCTCTTTGATTTCAAATACCGGCAACGTCACGCGCAAGGATTTGCCGCAAAACCTAAGGAGTGGCGATCTTTGAATCGGCTGTTTTTAAGGGGCGGGGACGTCTCGTCCCTGCGCTGGAGGCTGGCCTCTGACTAGACAATCGCACGCGCGGATTTTTCCCTGGCCACCACCTAATCAACAACCGCCCGGACTCACGATTAACCTAACAGCAACGGCTGGGGCCAAGCTGCAGCGGGTTGACCGGAGGTCATCCCCCCTTAGCCAACCACGCGCGCCAGCCGCCGTAACAGGTGATTTCCTCGGCACCCTCGGTCGCTCTTGGCTCTGCGATGAAGCCGGAGACTTCGGAACCATCCGCGAGCAATACCTTGCCAATGCCCAGCGGACCTGGGATTTTTGAAACGAAATCGCCGAAAGCGGCGGGGTCCAGTTCCCATATTTCCACTTCGATGGGCGCGCCTGCCGCCTCGTCGCGGATCAACGCCGGGCGTGGTGGAATCGAGCCGGCCGGGGGCATCGCATACATCCGGTAAATGGGGGCCGTCCGGGTCTTCTCGCGGAAAACCGCGCCACGGTCAGCGAGCTGCCAGTGCAGAGCGAGTCCTGCTAGATGCGCGCCGCAGACGAGCAGCGGGATTTTTCTGGAAGCCCGAGGTATGATGGGTTCACCACAGAATTTTCCGGCCAACTCTAGCAACACGGCATCCCATCCGGCGGGGGCGGCGAGGGTGACCCCCCACGGGGCACGCCCGGATCTTGCGCGTCCGGCGGGTAACGCCACGGCGGCTAGGTCCAGCAGGTTCATGAAATTCGTATAACGCCCGAGAGTGGCATTCGTGCCATACGGCTCTGCTAGATTCTCTGCCACGGTGTAGAGGCGAGGCGTGGTGGGCAGCAGCAGCACATCGATCTGCTTCCACACTTCTTTCGCTTCACGGGCCAGTTCCCGCAGCCGATACTGCGCCCGGAAGGTCGATGCCGCGTCCCAGCCTTTTGATCCCTCCAAAATCGTTCGGGTCACCGGGAAAATGTCTTCCGGATTCCTCTCCATGAATTCCCCGACCGCCGCCCAACGTTCCGCGACCCATGGGCCTTCGTATAACAGCTTCGCGGCTTCCGTGAATGGCGTTAGATCGATCTCCACGGCAATCCCGCCGAGCGTTTTCATTCGGCCCACCGCCGCCGTGTAGAGTCCCGGCGTGTCGGAATCGCCCGCGAAATCCAAGACTTTGGGCACGCCGAAACGAAAGTGCGCACCGATCCTGCCGGTGGGGGAAACCTCGCGGGAAAATGCATCCGCCGGGTCGTAAATTCCCACCACGTCCGAAACTAACAATGCGTCCGCCGCGCGGTTCGCGAAGATGGAAATACAGTCTAACGACCGGCACGCTGGCACCAGTCCGCGGTTGCTTAGCAAGCCGCGCGTCGGCTTCCAGCCGATCAATTCCTGGAACGCCGCCGGCACCCGGCCCGAGCCCGCCGTATCGGTGCCTAACGAAAACGCGCACAGCCCCGCGGCCACGGAAGACGCGCTGCCGGAACTCGAGCCGCCCGGCAGAAACTCCGCGTCGATGGCATTGCGCGCCACTCCATAGGGCGACCGCGTGCCGACCAAGCCGGTCGCAAACTGATCGAGATTTCCCTTCGCAATCGGCATTGCACCCGCTGCACGCAACAATCTAACGACCTCGGCATTTTCGCTGGGTAAATAGGAGAAAGCGGGACAAGCCGCCGTCGTTGGCCAGCCCGCGACATCGATGTTATCCTTCACCACGAACGGGATTCCCCACAGTGGCAGCTCCCGTGGCATCGCTTCCACCGCAGCGGCGATTTCCAACAGAACGGCCTTGTCCGGCAGGTGGATGAAAAGCGCCGGGTCGTCCCAGGCGATGATCTTTTCCCAGATTTCGCGGATCACTGCCGATGGTGTATCTCCCGCCGCATACCGTTGCTTGAGTTCGCTGAAATTCATGATGGTTTTACGATCACAAGTGCCTGCCCGGCCCGCACGCTGGCACCTTCCGCGACCAGCACTTCGACGATTTCCACATCGCCGTCTGCCTCTAGTGGGATCTCCATTTTCATCGCTTCCAGAATCAATACATTGTCGCCCGCTGCGATCCTTGTGCCAGCCGTGACCTCGATTTTCCAGACGCTGCCGGTGACAGGGCTGTCCAGCGTCGAGCAGCCGTTAGGAATCACGATCTCATCAACTTCTGCGACGCTTTCCGCCGGTGCATCCATCGACAATCCTGCTTCTTCCCAACGTTGCCGCTCGGCCTCGAAGGCGGCGCGTTGTTTGCTTTGAAAGGCGTCGATCTCGCCCGAGTTCGCTGCGAGAAACGCCTCGTAGTCGGAAAAACGAAACACCTTCTCCTCGATCTCCAGCTTGTGCCGACCGCGCGGGACTTCCTCGCGCAAGCGCAGCAATTCCTCCGCGCTCACCGGATAGAAACGGAGTTGATCGAAGAATCTCAGTAGCCACGGCTTCTCGAAATCTTCCGTCTTCCGCCAGCGGTTCCACACCGGAATCGTGCGCCCGGTAAACTGATAGCCGCCGGGGCCTTCCATGCCGTAGATGCAGAGATACGCCCCACCGATGCCGACTGCGTTCTCCGGCGTCCAGGTCCGCGCGGGGTTGTATTTCGTGGTCACCATCCGGTGGCGCGGGTCGAGCGGCGTGGCCACCGGCGCACCCAGATAGACATCGCCGAGACCCATGACCAGATAGGAAGCGGCGAAGAAAATTTCGTAAACCTCGGCGATGGATTCCAGTCCGTTGATGCGGCGGATGAAATCCAGGTTGCTCGGGCACCACGGCGCGTCGGGCCGCACGCTTTGCATGTAGCGGCGGATGGCTTCCCGCGTGCTCGGGTCATCCCAGCTCAGCGGCAGATGGACGATGCGTGTCGGAACTTCGATCTGCTCAAGAGGTGGCAATGACGTGATGCCCTCGCGGATTTTTGCCCACAATTCACTGCGTCCGATCACGCCGGGATCGAAATGAACTTGCAGCGAACGGATGCCGGGAGTCAGGTCGATGATCCCGCTGATAGATTGCTCCTTCAGCCATTCATGAACGACGTGGACCTTGAAGCGCAGTTTCAAGTCCAGGTGATGCGGGCCGAATTCGATCAGGAAATAGCGGTCGCCCGCACGCCTAACAACAATCGTGTCGTCGCCCTCGCCGAACGAGTCGATGAAACAGGAGCCGCGTTCGCCCTCCGGCGGATTGGATAGTTCCTTGCGCTCCCCGGCGATGAATTCGCCCACCTCGATCTGGCGGGCTTGTGCCCAGGCTTCATCCACCGGGACGAACTCGATGAGGTCGCCGGGCCGGAGTTGGCCAAGTTTCCATAACTCCGCATCCACCACCACGACCGGGCAGACGAAGCCCCCGAGACTCGGACCGTCGGGGCCGAGGATGACCGGCATGTCGCCGGTGAAATCCACCGCGCCGATGGCGTAGGCGTTGTCGTGTAAGTTAGATGGATGGAGTCCCGCCTCGCCGCCGTCGGTGCGCGCCCATTTCGGCTTGGGGCCGATGAGTCTAACGCCTGTCCGCGCGGAGTTGTAGTGGACCTCCCATTTCGTGGCGAAGAAGGTGTCGATGTCTTCAGCGAGGAAGAAATCGGGCGAGCCGTGGGGACCGTAGAGGACGGCGATTTTCCAGTGGTGGGTTAAGGTGTTACGGAGCGCTGGCTTTAGCCGGCGAGTGCCATCCGGGCCGGCTAAAGCCAGCGCTCCATTCGATGGAGTCTTTATCCCGAGGACATCACCTGGTAACAACGCCCGCCCGAACGGTCCGCCGAATTTCCCTAACGTAAACGTCGAGCAACTCCCCAAATACTCCGGCGAGTCAATCCCGCCCGCCACCGCGAAGTAGGCGCGCGCCCCGGCACCTTCGAAGCGACCGATCTTCAAAACATCCCCCGCTTCGATGGTGATTGCCTGATTCATCGCCACCGGCTCGCCATTTTTCAGCATCAACGCGGATGCGCCTACCACCGCGATGGTGGTCGCGGAATTGAAGCGCAGGGTCGGCCCAGTCATCGTGATTTCCAATCCGGCGGTGCCTTCGGGATTTCCGACAAGCGTGTTGGCGAGACGAAGTGATAGAGAGTCGAACGGTCCGCACGGTGGCACGCCGACTTCCCAGTAACCGATGCGCCCCGGCCAATCCTGGACGGTGGTCATCGTCCCCGCCGAGGTGATGTCGATGGTGTTAGGCGTGTAGTTGAAATCCGCCATGTCACGCATCGCCACGCCGCCTTTGAGGTAAGGTGTCCAGCGGGTGATATCGCGCAGGTAGCGCAGGTTCGTCTCGATGCCGGAGATTTTCGTTTCCTCCAGTGCCTTTTCGATTTTCGCGACAGCGGCATCGCGATCTTGCGCATGGACCATCACCTTCGCTAACAGCGGATCGTAAAACGGACTGACTTCAGTGCCCGGTTCGATCCAGCCATCGCAACGCGTCCACGCCGGGAAAGTCGCCTCTGTTAGCAGCCCGCAGCTCGGGCGGAAATTGTGATTCGGATCCTCCGCGTAAACCCGCGCCTGGATCGCGCAGCCTCTTGGGACTGGCGCAGCCGCGGGCATTTCCCACGAGTCGTCGAGTGCGAGACGGACCATCCACTCGACGATGTCGAGGCCGGTGACCATCTCAGTGATCCCGTGCTCGACTTGGAGGCGGGTGTTCACTTCGAGGAAGAAGAAGTCGTCGCGGTCTGCGTCGTAGATGAACTCGACTGTGCCGGCGGAGCGGTAGTTCACGCTCTCTCCCAGCTTGACGGCGGCGGCGTGGAGCGCGGCCCGCGTTGCATCGGATAGACCGGGGGCGGGAGTTTCCTCGAAGACTTTCTGGTTACGGCGCTGCACCGAGCAATCGCGCTCGCCAAGGGCTAACACCCGTCCTTTTCCATCGCCGAAAATCTGCACCTCCACATGGCGGCCGCGCTGGATGAAGCGCTCGAGAAAGACACTGCCGGAGCCGAAGCTGCGTTCGCTCAAGCGCACCACGCTTTCATATTCGCGGCGTAGCTCGGCTTCATCGCGGCAAACCTTCATGCCGATCCCGCCACCGCCGGCGGTGCTTTTCAACATGACCGGATAGCCGATAGTTAGGGCAGAGGTCACGGCGGATTCGATTCCGTCTAGCAGTCCTGTTCCGGGAACTAACGGCACGTCCGCTTCACCCGCAAGCCGTCGCGCTTCGTGTTTGAGGCCGAACGCAATGATCTGTTCGGGTGTCGGCCCCATCCATTTCACCCCGGCGTCTTCGCACATGCGGGCGAAGTCGGTGTTCTCACTCAGCAGGCCGTAGCCGGGGAAAACGGCGTTTGCTCCGGAGCTTCGGGCGATTTCTACGAGCTTTTCCTTGAGCAGATAGCTCTCGGAAACCGGACCGGGTCCGAGGCGATGGGATTCGTCTGCTAGATCGACGTGGGGTGAGCCCGAGTCAGGATCGGAGTAAACCGCGATACTCTGATAGCCGAGTTTCTTGAAGGTGCGGATGGCGCGGGCGGCGATTTCGCCCCGGTTAGCGATGAGGATTTTCATGGGATGAATGGACCGCGAGATTTATCTCGCCTGTTCGTGAGTTGGTGTGGATTCAGGCGAGATAAATCTCGCGGTCCATAAGAGCACTTCCACCGGCGTGGGATTCCACCCGTTGCACGGATTGTTGAGTTGCGGACAATTCGAAATGAGACATACAACGTCCATTTCGGCGATCATCTCGACATATCTCCCCGGCGCGGAAATCCCATCGGCGAAGGTGAGTCCGCCGTCGGGAGAGACCGGGACGTTCATGAAGAAGTTGATGTTGGGAGGCAGGTCGCGCTTGGTGAGCTCGCTGTCCCATTCCTGCGCGCCGCGGATAAAGATGTCGCGGCAGGCGTGCATGCACTCGGTGTCGTGGGCGTAGCGCATGGTGTTAGACTCGCGCGAACACGCGCCGCCAAGCGTGTCGTGACGGCCGCAGGTGTCGGCGGTGATGGTGAGCAGCGGGTTGCCTTCGGTGCTCATGAGCTGGGTGCCGGTGGTTAGATAAAGCGCGGCTTGTTGCTGGATGGTGCGGTCAGCGCTGTAGCGTTCGGTGGGATCGGCGGCGCTGAAAAACAAGGTGTCGGCGGCCTGGTTTCCTTCGAGGTCGAGGATGCGCAGGGTCTGGCCTTTCTTGATTTCATGAATCCACCAGTCGCCCGCGGGGATGACTTCGCGGAAGACGGCGTTTTCCGGGTTGAGGGTGCTTTCAGTCATTAGAAGCGGAGGCTGTGGTAGGTTTGGTTGTTTTTCCAAGCCCGTTGGTTTTCCGGGCGCACCGCGAGCGATGGATCTTCCGCTGCGGTTGGCTCGCCGGAGAAAACCTCCAGTTTGACAGGCCGGTGCTGATAGACGGGATCTGGATCGAGTGGATGCTGGCAGGTGTTGAGCACGACGAGCGTGTCGATTTCGAAACGGAGTTCGATGGAATCGCCGGGTTTGGAGTTTTCCGAAACGAAAGTCAGGCGGCCTTCTTCATCGGAGACGACCTTGCTGAAAAGGTTGAGGTTGGGGACTAGATCCTTTTTCCCGAGTCCCCATTTCGCGAGTTCGATGAGGAAACAATCGCGACCGTTGCGGTGCCAGTCGTTGCGGGCTTGCTGATAGTTGTTTGCGCCATATTTCGCGAGGACTAGGGCGGCGTCGGAGTGGCCGCAGACGGTGTCGTGCCAGCCGACGCTGTCGGCGGTGATCGAGGCTAACAAGCGGCCCATGTCGGAGTGCAGGCAATACGGCGCGCGCAGATAGAAAATGTGCTGGCCCTTGAGGGTGTCGGGCATGTTGTAGCGCTCGGTGCGTTCGAGGGCGTTGTAGAGCAATATGCCGACGTTGGCACCGCCGTCGAGGTCGGTGAGGCGGAGGCGCTTGCCGGGCGAGATGACGGCGGACCACATGCCGGCGCCGCGCAGGGTGCGTTCGTGGAGGAGGGAATTCTGGGTCATGAGAAATCAGTCGTTGGAGTCTGCGTCAGGCTCGGTCTGGATGGGTGGCATCAGCGTGCGGGTGAGGTTGAGCCGGCCGGCGATCACGCCCTTGACGCCTAGCAGTTTGTTGGCGATCTGGCGCAGGCGTTTGGCGGGGCCTTGGACGAGGATGACTTCCATGGTGCAGGAATTCTGTAACAGCACGTTGAGCGAACTGATGACCTCGCGGATGTGTTCGTGATGGATATCGGTGATCTGCTGTTTGATGCCCGACCGTTTGTGATCGTAGAAAAGCGTGATGGTCCCGGCCATGAGCGCGTTGCCCTTCAGGCTGTAGTAGTCGGAAATGTGTTGGTTGAGCACCTCCGCGATGGCTTGGGAGCGGTTGACGAAACCGCGCTCGGTCATCAGTTCCTCGAACTGGCTGTGCAACTCGTCGGGAATCGAAATGGTCAGCCGGTGGGCGTTCTTTTCTGACTTGGTGCGTGTGACTGCCATGCGTTGGAAGTAGCACGCCGATGCCCGCAGGGACACGGAATTTTCGCGAAGCGTATGACAAAGCGGATTCAGGCGTCATACTCGGAATGGTCATTCCACGTCGTCGCCGATGTTGGTGAGGCGACCGATCGGGAGCTTGTCGAAAACCGGTGCCTCGTGGGAATCCTCCGGGTGGATGATGGTTTCGAGGTGGGCCTTGGTGGCGAGAAACTCCGGCTCGCGGAGCTGGTCATGATTGCGAGGGCGGGGGACCGGCACCTCGACGATTTCGCGGACGCGACCGGGACGGGGATCGAGCACCAGGATCCGGTCTGATAGGAAGATGGCCTCGTCGAGATCGTGGGTGATGAAGAAGATGGTGATATCGACGTTCTTCCAAATTTGTAACAGATAGGCCTGCATCTGCTGGCGCGTCTGGGGATCGAGTGCGCCGAAGGGTTCGTCCATCAGCAGGATGCGCGGCTCGTTGGCGAGCGCGCGGGCGATGGCGGCGCGTTGTTTCATGCCGCCGCTGAGCTGGTGTGGGTAGGAGTTCTCGAACTTGTCGAGGCCGACGAGGGCGAGCCATTGGCGGGCTTCGGATTCGTTGGTGAAATCATCCTTTCCCGCCATCCGCGGGCCGTACATGACATTGGCCTTCACCGTGAGCCACGGGAACAAGGTGTAGCTCTGGAAGACCATGCCGCGGTCGCGGCCGGGTCCAGTGACCGGATTGCCGTCCACCAGCACTTGGCCGGAGGTGGGAGTTTCCAATCCTGCCAGAATGCGGATCAGGGTGGATTTCCCGCAGCCGGACTGGCCTAACACGCACATGAACTCGCGGCGGTGGACGGTTAGGTTGATGTCCTGCAGGGCCACGACCTCGCCGGCCTTGGAATCGAAGATCTTGCAGAGGCTGGAAATCTCCAACAGCGGGGCGCGCTGCTTGAGCTTGTCGAAGCGCGCTTTGACGGCGGGGGACTGGTCCTTGTAGGAGAGGCTCGCGATCATGAGGGAGAGGTGTTCGGGGCTTCAGGCGCAGAGGCGTCCGGTTGCTTGGCGGGGCCGAGGATCCTCGCTCTCGCGGAAAAGAAGCGGCTGAGGAATCCTTTTTTCGGCTGGTCCATCCACGGGAAAAAGAAGCGGGCGAGATACGCGAGGATCTGGTCCATGAAAAAGCCGGATAGACCGATGAGCAGGATCGCCGGATAGACGATGTCGAACTGGAAGCGGCGGCCATGGGTGTCGATGATTTCGGCAAGGCCGCTCTTGAATCCTAACAACTCCGCGATCACCAGCCAGGTCCAGGCGGTGCCGAAGAGCAGCCGGAGGTCCTTGTAGAGACTGGGCAGGACGCCCGGGATAACCACGGTAGTTAGGAGTTGCCGCTGGTTGGCTCCGAGAGTCTGGGCGGCTTCTAGCAGCGAGCCGTCGAGGCTGCGGGTGGTCTTGGAAATCATCAGGATCGCCGATGGCAGTGTGCCGAGGAAAACGAGCATGATTTTGGGACCCATATCGAGGCCGAAGATGGCCATGAGCACCACGCCGAACGCGGGTGCGGGCATGTAGCTGAAGAAGTTGACGAATGGTTCGGCGATCTTGGACGCGAAGTCATAGGTGCCGCAGAGCAGGCCCACCGGGATGGCCACGAGGACGGCTAACAGGAAGCCGGATACGATGGTGCGCCACGATTCGCCGTAGCGCTGGAGCAGGGTTTTGCGTTCCGCTCCGGCCTCGCCGGCTTCGGGTGTGGTGGCGGTGATGCCTTTCCAAAACGATGCCGCGACCACTCCGGGCGGGACCAGATAGACCGGGCGGGAAACTTCCTCGGACGATTGGGGTAGCAGTTTCAAGAGCGCTTCTGTCGGCCAGTCGGTGCCGGCCTTGGCCAGCATTTCCGAGTTAGACTTCACGATTTTCAGGTTCTCGGCGGAAAGCGGCTCTTGGGTGGGCTTCAATTTGCCGTCGGCAAGATCGATCCATGTCTTGCGGATCGCGTCGTCTTCAAGTTCCTGCTTGCGGTTGAGCCAGCCGTTGACCACGGCGAGCGGGTGGATCTGGCGGGTGATCTTTTTGTTCTGCCGTGCGCTGCTGGCAAGGGGCGTGCCGCCGTTTCTAGCAGCCAAGATTTCCTCGTTGTCCTTCGTGATCGCAGTGGAAAATTCCTTCCACACGCCCGGAGTCAGCCGGTCTCCAACAGAGTAAACACTCTGCAAGCGCGGGCTCTCCGCGGAGACGCTCACCTGATGCGCCACCTTCCACCACGGTCCGTAGGAGGCGATGCTCCAGAGGACCAGCGGCAGGATGAACGACAGCGCCATCAGGATCGTGGCCTGCGACGGGTCGAGATCCTTTCTAACCGCCCACCAACGGCGTCGCGTCCGTGTTTTCTTGCCGATAGGTGGCATTGGGTGAATGGGCTATTTGCCGATGGCTTCCTTGAACAAGGTCGGGTCGAAGTAGGAGTCCACGTCGGCCGGTTTTTCGTAAACCTTATACTTCACGTTGAAGTCATCGACGACCTTGGTGGAGCCGTAGATGGAGCCGAGGCCCTCGGCTTTCTCCCAAACTTTAAGTGCGTCCTTGGTGGAAAGGATTTTGGTGCCCACGAGTAGCGGTTCGTATTCGGCGGGCTTCACTCCGACGCGCTCGGAGAGGATGGCGAGGGCGTCGTCGATGTTGTCCTCCTTCGCCATGTATTCGGAGATCTTGATCCAGACTTTCACCACTTTGAGCCAATCCGCGCGGCGGGTTTTCACGCTGTCGCGGTCACAGAAAAGGCCGTCGTAGATCAGGCCCGGGACGTTCTTGGAGGTGAACACCGATTTTGAGCCGGGCACGAGTTTGAGGGCTTCTCCGGAGTTCGGCTGCCAGGCGGCGATGGCGTCCACCTTGCCGGATGAGAAAACCTGCGGGGTGCTGTTAGTCGGGGTGTTCTTGATGGTGATGTCGCTTTCGGCCATGCCGTTGAGTTCGAGACCTTTCAACAGGAGGAGGTGTTCGACGAAGCCTTCTTCCAACGCGATAGTCTTGCCCTTGAGATCCTTGAGCGTTTTGTATTCACTCTTGGCGACGATCATGTCGTTGCCGTTCGAGAAATCGTTGATGAGGATGCAGACGGATGGCTTGCCGGTGGCTCCGGTGACGAGCGCGTCGCCATTGGTGACGGAAACGGCATCGAGCTTGCCGGCGGCGTAGGCTTCCATGGATTTCACATAATCCATCCACACGAACTCGACATCGACGCCAGCTTCCTTGAACCAGCCCTTCTTGATGCCGATTTCCCAAGCGACCCAGCCGGGCCAGTCGGAGTAGCCGATTTTGAGAGGTTCCGCGGCGAGGCGGGAGAATGACGACAAGCCGACGATGGCGGCAAGGAGGATGGATTTGTTGATTTGCATGACCTGATGTATCTGGGTTGGATGATCGGCATCCCACGCGGGATCTCAGGACGGAGAGCACCAAGCGTGCCAATGGGAACCCCCGGTGATTGAGATTCATACGTTTATGCTGATAGTGTCATACGCGGGAAACGGGATGTCGCTGAGGTACAGTTGGTGACGGATTGGAAAATCATGCGATTCGTCCCCGCATGAATTGCTGCGTCGCGGGATTTCGCAAAATGACGCGTCGCCTGGTTTTTACGGTTTATCCCCGCGCCTCGGAGTCTCTAGGGTGGGCGTATGAACGAATCACAGACCCCGCCGAAGAACATTGTTCTCATCGGTTTCATGGGCAGTGGAAAATCGACGGTCGGGCGCGAGCTGCACCACCGGCTCGGCTATCCGCTGGTGGACATGGATCACATCATTGAGCAACGGGCGGGCAAACCGATCACCGCGATCTTCGCGGAGGACGGCGAGGAAAAATTCCGCGACATGGAAACCTGGCTGCTGGAAGAACTCAGCGATCCCGCCGCGCCGCGCCGGATCATTTCCACCGGTGGAGGCGTGATCGGCAGGGAGGGCAACCGGGCCTTGCTGCGGAATCTGGGCTACGTCGTGTGGCTGCACGCGCCGACCTCGGTGATCCTCGAGCGGACCGCGAAAAACCGCGACCGGCCACTACTCCACACTGACGATCCGGTGGCGCGAGTCGAGGCGCTGTTAGCCGTGCGCAAGCCGCTCTACGCCCAGACCGCCCATTTAAAAGTGGAGACCGCGGGACTCGACTGCACCGAGCTGGCGACCGGGA
>JAYTEI010000059.1:0-9317 GCA_043735445.1 Akkermansiaceae bacterium
GGGCTGTTGGAGAAATGTCGGCGCTAAACAAATAGGTCCTATAGGACTTATAAGACCTATTCTTCCTCCCCATGACCGCTCTATCACCTCACAAACTCCTCATCATCGGCGGCGGGTTCGCTGGGATGGAGTGCGCCCGCCGACTCGCTAACGACGAGCGTTTCGAAATCACTCTGGTGGATCGCACCAACCACCACCTCTTCCAGCCGCTGCTCTATCAGGTCGCTACCGCCTCGCTTGCCGCGCCAGACATCGCCCGCTCGATCCGCCAGATCCTAGCGGATGCAAAGAATGTGACCGTCTTGATGGATGAAATCACCGCCATCGACACTGCCGGAAAACAAGCCACCGGCCTATCGGGCACCATTTATCCCTACGACTATCTATTGCTAGCCGCCGGTGCCCGCACCGGCTACTTCGGCCACGACGACTGGGCCACCCACACTCTCGGCCTCAAGTCCCTCGCGGATGCCCAGAACATCCGCCGCACCGTCCTCTCCAATCTCGAGCGCGCCGAACTCACCACCGACGCCGCCGAGCGCAGCCATTTAATGACCGTCGCCATCGTCGGCGGTGGCCCCACCGGCGTCGAACTCGCAGGTGCCTTTGCCGACCTCGTCCACCGCTCGCTCAAATCTAACTTCCGCCGGATCGACACCGCGCAGCTCCGCATCATCCTCATCGAAGGCTCCGAACTCATCCTCGACGCCTATGATGAAGAGCAAAGCCTCTATGCCCGCAAGCGCTTGGAAAAGCTCGGTGTCGAGATCCGCAACAACACCCGCGTCACCCATGTTAGAGCGGGTGCCCTCGATTTCAAAGACGGCAGCGTGCTCGAAGCCGCCGCCATCATCTGGGCCGCCGGCATCGCCGCCAGTCCTCTCACTGCCGCGCTCGGCGTCCCCACCGACCGCGCCGGCCGCATCACTCCCGAGGCCGATCTATCAGTCCCCGGCCATCCCGAAATTTTCCTCGCTGGCGACCTCGTGAGCATGAAGGACTGCGATGGCCAGATGGTTCCCGGCGTCGCCCCCGCCGCCGTCCAGATGGGTGCCCATGTCGCCAAGGTTCTCACAGGCGACCTCGAAAATCGCAAGCGCCCGTCCTTCGACTATTTCGACAAAGGCATGATGGCCATCATCGGCAAGAACTACGCCGTTGTAAAAACTGGCAAGATGCGGCTGCAAGGATTCATCGCTTGGCTCGCTTGGCTATTTATCCACATCACCTTCCTCATCGGCTTCCGCAACAAACTCGCCGTCCTGCTAGGCTGGGCCTATTCCTACATCATCAACAACCCCGAGGCCCGCATCATCGTCAATCCACCCCTCGCCAGCGTGCCCGGCAAGCCGCCTCTCAGCGACACTTGACCCATCCGGCGGGATTCTAACCGCCACTCCCCAACTTCATGCGCCTGCTCCTCATCGAAGACAACGTTCCCCTGCGCGATGCGGTCAGCCAGTTTCTCACCGAGGCAGGCTATCTGGTGGACACGGTCGCCACCGGCGACGAAGGGCTGTGGGCAGCAGATGGCAGCGAGCACGATTTAATCTTGTTGGATTTGATGCTCCCTAACATGGATGGCATGGAAATCCTGCGGCGGCTGCGGGCCAAGGGAAATCCAGTGCATATCATCGTCCTCAGTGCGCGGGATGGCCTCGAAGATAGGTTAGAAGCACTCGACGCTGGGGCAGATGACTATCTGGTGAAACCCTTTCCGTTAGCCGAGTTGCTAGCGCGAGTGCGTGCGCTGCTGCGGCGGAGTTATGCCAAGAAACGCCCGCTGATGCAGGTGGCAGATCTGGAACTCGATCCACTGCGACGCTCCGTGCAGCGCGGCGGACAAGCCATCGAACTCACGGCGTTGGAATACCGGCTGCTAGAATATCTTTTCTATCGGACCGGCGAGGTGGTCACCCGCACCGCCATCTGGGAACACGTTTTCGAAGACGGCAGCGGCGGCAGCAGCAACGCGGTGGACGTTTACATCGGCTACCTGCGGAAAAAACTCAATGCCGTGGATTTACCCGATCTCATCCACACCCGCCGCGGGCAGGGCTACATCTTGGAGGAGCCTGCGGCATGAGAGCACCCTCGCTCCGGCGGACCTTGCTGTTGCGCTGCGGGCTTGGCGTGGGCGTGCTGCTGTGCCTGCTCTCGACCAGCATCTATCTGATTGTGCGCCACGGATTATTCCGCGAGTTGGACGAGTCCATCATCCAGACCGCCGCCTTGCTCTCGAACCAAGTGGAGCTTGAAAACGGCGCCATCACCTTTGAATGGAAGGAAGGCGTCGGCACCAACCAAGCACTGCAAGATGATGGGCTATTCCAATTTTGGAATGAAGCGACCGGCACCACCCTCCGCTCAGCGAAACTCATCGGCCAAGATCTCCCAGAATTCTGTGGCGCGGACGGGGCACCCCTGCTCAAGGAAATCCAACTGCCCGGCAGCCGCCGCCAGGCGCGGGCCATCGGCATGAGGATCTATCCGTTTGTCCTGCCCGACGAGTCGGCGCGCATGGCAGCCCAAGGCCACCTCATCGATCCCAAAACCCTGCCCCACATTCTGGTAGTCGCGCGGGACACCAAGTCGGTGACCCGCGTCCTCAACCGCACCCGCTGGGTGTTAGGTGCAGGCACTTTGCTCACGCTGGGCCTGGGTTTCCTCGTCATCCACCGAGTGATCCGGGTCACCTTGCGGCCCATCGACGAGCTGACCTTGCACATGCAAAACCGGGCGGAGCACCAACTTGACTCGGCGCTGGTCTTACCGGGCACGCTGCCCACCGAACTCGCTGGGCTAGCAGGAAATTTCGACTCACTGCTCGCCCGCGTGGCGGCGATCCGTGACCGCGAGCGCGACTTCATCCGCCACGCCGCCCACGAACTGCGCACCCCCATCGCCGGGCTGCGCGCGACCACCGATCTCGCGCTTTCCCGCCCGCGCGAGGCAGCCGCCTACGCCGCCCACCTAACGACCTGCCAGAAAACCGCCGTCGAGCTGGGCGAACTGGTGAGTCGTCTATCAGCACTCTCCCGCATCGGCCAAGCCGCCTCTCCGCCGTCGCGAGAGCCTCTCGACATCGGCGCACTACTGGACGACTGCCTGCTCACCTTCCAGCCGCTTTTCGAGCAGCGCGGACTCACCGTGAAGCGGGAGTTTCCTGACGCAGCTTTGATCGCTAACAGCGACCTCACCTTGCTCCGGATTGTATTTAACAACCTTCTAGACAACGCCCTATCTTACGCGAAATCCGGCAGTGAAATCCGCCTCCATGGTGAAGTGACTGGCGGCAAGCTGGAGATCGGCATCGCCAACCTAACCGACGAAATGCCCGCGAACTTGGACCGTCTGTTCGAGCCGCTATTCCGCCGCGGTGTTTCGCGTGCCGATGCAGATGCCCACCTCGGCATCGGGCTGACCCTCAGCCAAGAAGCCGCCACCGCCATGGGCGCGTCCTTGCAAGCCAGGACCACGGCGGACGGGCGGATCGAGTTCGTTTTAAGCATGGAGTGAGGAATCCATCGCGGTGCGGTTAGGGATGAGGAATCACGATTCTGGAACTTCACGGGAATTTCACAAAATGTCCGTTGCAAGTGCCGGGCGATCTCTATCAATTTACAAGATGCAGCCAAAACTTCTAATTCCCTGGGTTCTCCTCAGCCTCGCCGCCCAACTCCCCGCTCTAACCGAGGACGGGAAAGTCGCGGGCGAGGAACTCCTCACCGCCATCAAAGACGAGGCTAACAAGCTTGCAGACATCGATCCCGGCAACAACCGCGACCACTCGGCCCGCTACCTCATCCGCCAGATCCAAGCCGCCCTCGCCACCGGAAACAACCGACAGATCGAGCAACTGCTTGAAAGCACCGACGTCAAACTCAGCTCCGAGAAATCCGCTCAAGGATTCGCCAAACTCAAGACTGCCTTGAAAGCCGAGCGCGACCAAAAATCCGAAGCAACCATCGCTAGGATGGAAACCTTGCTCAAAACCACCCGCGACAAAATTGCCCAAGCCAAGTCGCCCGACGAACTTGATGGCGTGCTCGAAGAACTCTCGAAAAACGCCACTGAAAGCTCCAACGACGATCAAGGCAACGAATCCTCCAACGCCCGGATTCGCCGTCTCTATCAGCAGACTTCCTCCGCCAAGCAATTCACCATCTACTGGCAGGACTACCTCCAGGCGAAAAAATCCGGCAACACCCGGCAAGCGACCAATTCCCTTCAGTCGCTGACCAACCAAGAAAACAGCTTGATGCCCCGCTCGCAGCTCCTCGCCCGGATCGAACAGGAAAAAAGCGCCCCAGAAGCCGCCAGCCCGGTCGATGCCTCCGCCATCGTGGACGGCATCAAATCGCTCGACGACATGCAGGCGGCTCTCAAGTCGCTCTTCGCCCTCCAACAAGCCGCGCGCTCGTCGGATACTAACAGCAACTCCCTCAACGACTATGTGCAGTCCATCGGGCGATTGGAAAAATGCTATCGGGAATTTCTCGCCGGCCTACCGGTCAACGTGGAGGTCTTCAGTCAGAGTTCGGACAGCTCAAATCAGGTCACCAAGGTCAACCTAATCCGCCTCCGCGCCGAGTTGTTAGTCCGGGTGCTCCCCCGCAGCATTGGCATCCCGGAAGCCGCCAGTGCCATCCCCGGCGAGACGGTCCAGCAGTTTTTCGAACGGGTGTTAGCCGAGGCCAAGGACTGCGGGGACGCCGCCGCTTGCCAGCGGATTAAAGAAACCCAGCAGACCTTCGCACGTGGCAGCCGTTACTCCACGGAAGACACCACCGGCCTGCGAGACTACGCCGCCAGCCAGAATCAAGTGGCTGCCGGCCAATTCATGTTAGCGGTTATTTCCCTGCAAAAATCCCTCAAAAGCGGCAGCGACCTGCTGCCCGCCCGCATGATCGGCAAGCAGCTCGCCGCCATTCAAAAAGACTACCCCAAGGAATACGAACAAGGCATGACCGAGTTCCTCACCCCACGGCCGATGCCGGAATACATGGGTGGCATGCCTTACCGTGGCTTTGCGGATCCTCGCTCGCGCTACATGGGCGGCGATCCTAACATGCAGCCACCCGGCACCTCCGTCCTCCTCCCGGTCCCCGCCAAGGAACCCGCCGCGCCGCCCAAACCCGAGTCGAAGAAAGCCCCGACGGAGGCAGCACCGGATAAGCAGCAAGCACCGGCTCTCGCCATTCCTGAGTGACCGTCCGAAATCTAGCGGAGCACTCACATGTTCGCACTCCGTCATGGGGATGCTAACTGAAAACTGGCGAGCAGCGAAATGAGTGCCAGAAAGAGGCGGACATTTCTGTCCGCTTGCCGCTGCGCGGCGAAAGCGGCCGCGCAAAGCACTTCTCTTTCTCCTTCCATCATCCGGGCGGACAGAAATGTCCGCCCTCCTTACTGCGCCGGGGAATTGCGCGGATCCACCTTCATTGCCACCAGCCAGAATAGCACGGCCCACGCGCCGCCGAGGGTCCAGCCAGCCAGCACGTCGGTGGGCCAATGCACTCCCAGATAAACTCGGCTGACGCCCACTAGCACGGTGATGAGCACCGAGATGGCAACGATGAAAACCCGGACACGCTTCAGCGGCTGGGTTCTTGCGAGTAGGATTCCAATCGTTAGATAGACCATCGCCGCCATCATCGAGTGACCACTCGGAAAACTGGAGTTATAGGTTAGCATTTCATGTTTTACTAACTCAGGACGCGGTCGGTCGTAGCCATGCTTGAGCAAGTTCATCGCTGCCGTGCCCACGATGACGGAAACCAAACCCACCACCGCGAGGCGAGGCCTGCCGACTAACAGCGCCACACCAAACGACACAAGCGTCACCACGGTTAGCAGCGTGAAGCCGCCCAATGCAGTGAGATCGCGGGCCATTTCCTCGACCCGCGGCGGGCCAACGGGGTCCGCAGGATTTCCCGGAACTCGCATGGCTAGCAGGATGACTTCGTCGAAATGGCGGGTCTCGTTTTCCCTTACTTCCCCCGCGAGTTTTAAGAATCCGCCGATGCTGCCGAGGATCACGATCACTAACAAGGGAATCAGCGGAGCGCGAAGGAATGCAGCCTTCCAACTACTTATAGTTTGATGAGGTGAACGGAACATCGTTGAGCAGAGGGTGACTCTGGCCGCAGCGGATAGCCACTCCTAACAACACCGCCGGCGCTGGGCAAAAAAAATCCTGCAGCCCAAAGTGAGCCGCAGGAAAAAGCAATCCACCGTGCGAATTTAAGCAGTCCGGCGGCGGCGCAGCAGGCACAATCCGCCGCCCGCGCCGAGCAGCATCGACGACGGTTCGGGAACCACCGCCAGGCCGACGAGTGAAACCCCGCCCGGCAGTCCGATCGCGCCGAGCGCACTGCCAACTCCGGTTGTGAGGTTCACGAGCCTGAGATTGGTGCCATCATAAGCATATGCCGAGCCGAGGAAAGCACCGCTGCCATCTGGGGCGATGTCGAAGCCGGATCCCACTGGGGTAAATCCAAGAGCACCCACAGCGACGCCGTTGCCGAATGAACCAGCGGGAGTCGTGTGGATATTTAGAAACCCGTCGGCACTCAGTGAGTAGAGTGTTGTGTTCGCCGGGTTGTTAATGGGGTTGATATAAGCGACGCCAAGAATGGAAACTCCCGGACGCGGGGTGGTTCCGTCGGATAGGAAAAAACTAAATGTGCCATCTGCGGTAACAGTGCCATTTGCCTAGGTGGCGGTGGGCGGGCTTTGCGCATCGGGAGTCAGCCGGGCGTTAGAATTACCGGAGCCAGCTAACCGGATGCGGTCCGCCAGTGGGTTGAAGTCCATCGCTGTTAGCCCAGACAAAGCCGAAAGCGGCGTGGTGACGAGTAGGCGGTGGATTGACATGGTATTGAAGGATTGGGGGGTGCTTAAGAACTCCGGCAACGTGCTGAGTTAGTTTTCCCGAGCAAATCCAACAGTCCGACAAAATCCTAATAGGGGTATATGAAATTTCGCGGACTCGCCCTGTAGCGGAAAATCAACTGCGTCCGCCGTAACCCATCCGGGTAGTCGAAAATTCCGTGCATCGGTTCATGGATCCAACAAACTCGTTTCATGGCAAGCCCGCCCGCTCCTAACTGCTACTCCGTGATTCCACGGCGGTGGCTTGCCGCCCTTTTTCTCGGTGGTCTTGCGCTCGTCGCCCGCGCGGAGGATTTCCCGCAAGACCCGCTCGGCTGGCCCGCCGTTACGTCCACCAATAAGCCATGGACCCGCTGGTGGTGGCTCGGCAGCGCGGTGGACAAGCCGAACCTTTCCCGCCAGTTAGAAGACTTCGCGCAGGCCGGTCTCGGTGGCGTCGAGATTTGTCCGATCTATGGGGCGGTCGGTGCCGAGGACCGCTCGTTGAAATTTCTATCACCCGGCTGGCTGGCAATGCTTGGCCACACCACCCGCGAGGCGAAGCGACTCGGCCTCGGCGTGGACATGACCACCGGCACCGGCTGGCCGTTCGGCGGGCCGCAAGTCACGCCGGAGATTGCCTCTAGCGGATTGCAAGTCATCCGCCAGGAAGCCACTGGCGGCACCCGGGTCCGCTTGGATTTACCCGCAGGAAATCTCCAATGCCTCCGCGCGTTTCCTGCGTCGGGTCCTGCTGTCGATCTAGCAGCCGAAGTCAAACTGGGCAAACTCGACTGGCTGCCACCCGCCGGGAAGTGGCACGTCGTCGGCCTCATTTCCACCGCACCGATCCAGAAGGTCAAGCGCGCCGCGCCTGGTGGCGAGGGTAACGTGTTAGACCCATTTTCCGCCACCGCCATGACTCGCTATCTCGCGAGTTTCGACCACGCATTCGAGAATTTCACCGCGCCGCAGCCACGGGCGCAGTTCCATGATTCGTTCGAATACTATGCTGCCGAGTGGACGCCCACCTTCGCCGCCGAATTTCTAACTGCCCGCGGATACGACCTCCGCGATCAACTCCCCGCCTTCGCCGGCATGGGCGATCCCGACACCGTCTCGCGCGTCCGGGCCGACTACCGCGAGACGCTTAGCGAGCTTCACCTCGCCTATCTAAAATGCTGGCACGACTGGGCGAAAGCGCATGGAGAAATCACCCGCAACCAAGCCCACGGCTCGCCCGGAAATCTGTTGGACCACTACGCCGTCTCCGAAATTCCGGAGACGGAAATTTTTAGACACGTCGATGAGAACCAGATCCCGATGCTGCGGATCGCCGCCTCTGCCGCGCATTCAAAGGGCGACTCATTGGTCAGCGGCGAGACCTTCACTTGGCTCGACGAGCACTTCCAAGTCACTCCCGAGAAACTCAAAGAAGCCGCCGACTTTGTGTTCCTCGGTGGCGTAAACCATATCTTCTTCCACGGTATCCCCTACTCGCCCGCCGCTGCGAAATGGCCGGGTTGGCTGTTCTATGCCTCCACCCACATGGGCCAGAATGGCGGGCTGTGGCGCGATCTATCCGCATTCACGAGTTATATCCAACGCTGCCAATCGATACTCCAGCAAGGTAACATTTCCTCAGATGTTTTATTATACTATCCGATCCACGATCTCTGGCACAACGGTCAGGAAAAGCTCCCTCTCTTCACCGTTCACAATCAGGAAGCTTGGCTCTGGCCCACGCCATTTTATAAGACGTCGATGGAACTATGGAAAAACGGAATCACCTTCGACTACGCCAGCGGAGATATGCTAACACGCGCCACGGTGAGTCAAGGTAAGCTCATCCTCGGTGGCCATGCTTATAGCGCGTTAGTCTTGCCCGGAGTGAAACGCTTACCTCCAGAAACGCTCGAAAAAATCCTCAACCTCGCCGGACAAGGGGCCACCCTCATCGTCCAAGGCGGATGGCCGTCCGAAGTCCCCGGCTTTCATCAACAAAAGGAAAAACGCGAGCGGTTGTTAGCCAGCGAGGCCAGCAGCACTGGCCGTGCGACGATCACCCACGTCCAAGATTCCATTCTCCCCGCGCTCGCCAGCCACGGAGTTTTGAAAGAAACCATGACCGCTGCGGGCCTGCGCTTCGTCCGCCGCACTCACGCCGGCGGCTACCACTACTTCATCGTCAACCGCAGCGACAAACCCTTCGATGGCAGCCTGCCGCTCGCCGTCCCGTTCCAAAGCGCGGTCATCCTCGATCCATGGAATGCCTCATCTAACGGCATCGCTCAATCGCAAGATTCCGGCATCGCCCTGTATCTCGATCCCGGTCAGGCTATCATCATCCGCACCTTCACCGACCGCAAAATCGAAGGTAAAGCATGGACGCCCGCGCCGACTCACAGCCGCGCCATCGCCATCGACAGACCGTGGCAAAT